>NZ_JAPVZW010000011.1:0-74122 GCF_041432595.1 Streptococcus sp. 27098_8_86 | reverse complement strand
TTTGAATAGATATTCAATTTTGAGTAGGTATTACTCAGAGTTAAGTGACGATAGCCTAGGAGATACACCTGTACCCATGCCGAACACAGAAGTTAAGCCCTAGAACGCCGGAAGTAGTTGGGGGTTGCCCCCTGTGAGATATGGAAGTCGCTTAGCTTTAATCCGCCATAGCTCAGTTGGTAGTAGCGCATGACTGTTAATCATGATGTCGTAGGTTCGAGTCCTACTGGCGGAGTAGTTAAGAAAAAGAGGTTTAGGCCTCTTTTTTTATTTTGGTGAACATAAAAATAGGCTCTCTGTCAACTGTAGTGGATTGAAGAAAAGGTAATATCTAGAAAGGACAAATTTCGTCCTTTGTTTTTTGATGTTTAGAGCGATGAAAATACTTTTTTTGAAGTTTTCAAAGTGTTGACGATTTTATATTTGTCCTTGAGAAAGATTTTAAAAACAGTCTGAAAAATCTAACTTTTGGGGTGTTTTTATTATGAAATTAACATATGATGATAAAGTTCAGATCTATGAACTTAGAAAATAAGGATATAGCTAGAGAAGCTTTCAAATAAATTTGGGATAAACAATTCTAATCTTAGATACATGATTAAATTGATTGATCGTTACGGAATAAAGTTCGTCAAAAAAGGAAAAAATCGTTACTATTCTCCTGATTTAAAACAAGAAATGATTCATAAAGTCTTACATGAAGGCTGGACTAAAGATAGAGTTTCTCTTGAATACGGCCTCCCAAGTCGTACGATACTTCTTAACTGGCTAGCACAATACAAGAAAAACGGGTATACTATTGTTGAGAAAACAAGAGGGAGAGTACCTAAAATGGGACGTAAGCCAAAAAAGAGACCTGAAGAGAGGACAGAATTAGAACGTCTTCAAGCAGAAAATGACTACCTGAGAGCGGAGAATGTCATCCTAAAAAAGTTGAGAGAACTCCGATTGAAGGAGAAAAAAGAGAAAGAAGAAAGACCGAAATTGTTCAAGAATTAATGACTGAGTTTTCGTTAGATATTCTTCTAAAAGCCATTAAACTAGCTCGTTCGACTTACTACTATCACTTGAAACAGCTAGACAAACCAGATAAGGACCAAGAGCTTAAAGCTGAAGTTCAATTAATTTTTATCGAACACAAGGGAAATTATGGTTATCGTCGGATTCATTTAGAACTAAGAAATCGTGGTTATCTGGTAAATCAGAAAAGAGTTCAACGCTTGATGAAAGTACTCAATTTACAAGCTAAAATGCGACAGAAACGAAAATATTCTTCTCATGGTAAGAAGGCAGATAATCTCATTCAACGTCAATTTGAAGGCTCTAAAACAATGGGAAAGTGCTACACAGATGTGACAGAATTTGCCATTCCAAATAGCACGCAGAAATTGTATTTATCGCCTGTTTTAGATGGCTTTAATAGCGAAATTATTGCCTATAATCTTTCAACTTCACCGAACTTAGCACAAGTAAAAACCATGTTGGAACAGTCCTTCACAGAGAAGCACTACGAGAATACGATTCTCCATAGTGACCAAGGTTGGCAATACCAACACGATGCTTACCATCGGTTCCTAGAGAGTAAGGGAATTCAAGCATCCATGTCGCGCAAGGGTAACAGCCCAGACAACGGTATGATGGAGTCCTTCTTTGGGATTCTGAAATCGGAGAAGTTTTACGGTTATGAGAAGTCGTTTCAGTCGCTTAAGCAATTGGAACAAGCCATTGTAGACTATATTGATTACTACAACAACAAACGAATTAGGGTAAAACTAAAAGGACTTAGCCCTGTGCAATACAGATTGGGGTCAGTACAATCTGATGCTATGCGTTTTCTTAATTTAAGATTTTTGCCTCAGTCTCTTTTAGTATTTAACACAGTTAATAAGATCCATAATAGTCTAATTTAGGTAGTAAATTTGTTCCTATTCTGTCAACTTTTCCTATTTGTTATCTTTTTGAGGTTGGTTTTTAAGCAATTCAGGAATTGATAGTGAATGTGTAAAATTTTTTGTTAGAATAAGCTTATAAAAAGTAAAGGGGTATAGGCTTATGTTACAAAAGATTTATGAGCAGATGACGGATTTTTATAGAAATATTGAAGAAGAGTATGGTACGTTCTTCGGAGATCATTTTGACTGGGAACATTTTCATTTTAAATTTTTGATTTATTATCTTTTCCGATATAGCATTGGGAATCATCGGGATTTTATTGTTTACCATTATCGTGTTGCTTATCGTTTGTATCTTGAAAAATTGATAATGAAACAAGGTTTTGTTGCTTGTTGAGACAGTATGAGTTAATTTCCGAACAAATTTAATTTTTTGTGGGAAAATAATGATAAATAGCCGGAATTATTTCTAAATCATTTTTTAATAGTTGGAAATAGCAAATCTTTCTATTGTTTCTTCTTGATAAAAAGTCGATTTTTTCTTATAATAAATTGTAAGATATAATTGCAGGTGAGAGTCCTGCCATGTATGTGAGAAAGGAAGAGCCTGAGGGCTCAGACAAGATTATGACTTCAGTTGTTGTTGTAGGTACCCAATGGGGTGATGAAGGTAAAGGGAAGATTACTGACTTCCTTTCAGCGAATGCAGAAGTGATTGCACGTTACCAAGGTGGTGATAATGCAGGTCACACAATTGTGATTGATGGTAAGAAATTTAAGTTGCACTTGATTCCATCCGGGATTTTCTTCCCTGAAAAAATTTCTGTTATTGGTAACGGAATGGTTGTAAATCCTAAATCTCTTGTAAAAGAGTTGAGCTATCTTCATGAGGAGGGTGTGACAACTGATAACTTGCGTATTTCTGATCGCGCGCATGTTATTTTGCCTTATCATATCGAGTTAGACCGTTTGCAAGAAGAAGCTAAGGGCGACAATAAGATTGGTACTACAATCAAGGGGATTGGTCCAGCTTATATGGACAAGGCTGCTCGTGTTGGGATTCGTATCGCAGATCTTTTGGATAAAGATATTTTCCGTGAGCGTTTAGAACGTAACCTTGCTGAAAAGAATCGTCTTTTTGAAAAATTGTATGACAGTAAAGCGATTGCTTTCGATGATATTTTTGAAGAATATTACGAATATGGTCAACAAATTAAGAAGTATGTGACAGATACATCTGTCATTTTGAATGATGCGCTTGATAACGGTAAACGTGTGCTTTTTGAAGGTGCACAAGGTGTTATGCTAGATATCGACCAAGGTACCTATCCATTTGTTACGTCATCAAACCCTGTGGCTGGTGGTGTGACCATTGGTTCTGGTGTTGGTCCAAGTAAGATTGACAAGGTTGTTGGTGTATGTAAGGCTTATACTAGTCGTGTAGGAGACGGTCCTTTCCCAACTGAGTTGTTTGATGAAGTGGGAGAACGTATCCGTGAAGTCGGTCATGAATATGGTACAACAACTGGTCGTCCACGTCGTGTGGGTTGGTTTGACTCAGTTGTGATGCGTCATAGCCGCCGTGTCTCTGGTATTACGAACCTTTCATTGAACTCTATCGATGTTTTGAGTGGTTTGGATACAGTGAAAATCTGTGTGGCCTATGATCTTGATGGTCAACGTATTGACTACTATCCAGCTAGTCTTGAGCAATTGAAGCGTTGCAAGCCTATCTATGAAGAGTTGCCAGGTTGGTCAGAAGATATTACCGGAGTTCGTAATTTGGAAGATCTTCCTGAGAATGCGCGTAACTATGTTCGTCGTGTGAGTGAATTGGTTGGCGTTCGTATTTCTACTTTTTCAGTAGGTCCTGGTCGTGAACAAACAAATATTTTAGAAAGTGTTTGGTCTTAAGAGATTTTTAAGATTTGTTTAAGATAGGTCGGGTATACTATAGACAGTTACAAGAAGACCTCCTAACTTGTTGTAACAAATATCCTAAACTTTTCTTTTTCATAATAATCTCCCTATAAAGTCACCGCATTCGGTGGCTTTTTTTGTCTTGGGATTCATGATATAATAATAAAATCGATAAGTAGTAAAAGGGAAATTGATGAATTATACAGTTGAAGAAAAAGAAGTCTTTATGAGGGAAGCTTTGAGAGAGGCTGAGATTGCTCTTGAACACGATGAAATTCCAATTGGTTGTGTGATTGTCAAGGACGGAGAAATCATTGGCCGTGGGCATAATGCGCGTGAGGAACTGCAGCGAGCGGTTATGCATGCGGAAGTTATGGCCATAGAGAATGCGAATCTGAGTGAGGAGAGCTGGCGCTTGCTTGATTGCACGCTTTTTGTGACCATTGAGCCGTGTGTTATGTGTAGTGGGGCGATTGGACTTGCCCGTATTCCAAACGTGGTCTACGGGGCTAAAAATCAGAAATTTGGCGCTGCTGGGAGTTTGTACGATATCTTGACAGATGAGCGTCTCAATCACCGTGTGGAGGTTGAAACAGGAATTTTGGAAGATGAATGCGCAGCTATCATGCAGGACTTTTTTAGAAATAGACGGAAAAAATAATTTTACTTTTAAAATGAATAGAAATGTGATATAATAAACGGTGGAGCAACAGTTCTGCGTGAAGCGGGTCAGGGGAGGAATCCAGCAGCCCTAAGCGATTTGAATTGTGTGCTCTTTTTTTCGTGCTTTTTACGAATAAATAAGATAGAATAATCTAGAATAAATGATAATAGAAAAGAGAAGATGATGAAAATTCGTGGTTTTGAATTGGTTTCGACTTTTACAGATAAAAATTTATTGCCCAAGCGTGAGACAGCGCATGCGGCTGGTTACGACTTAAAGGTTGCTGTGCGTACGGTTATTACGCCAGGAGAGATTGTATTGGTTCCGACAGGAGTTAAGGCTTATATGCAGCCGACTGAGGTTCTCTACCTCTATGATCGTTCTTCAAACCCTCGTAAGAAGGGCTTGGTTTTAATTAATTCAGTTGGGGTCATTGATGGGGATTATTATGGCAATCCTGGGAATGAAGGGCATATTTTTGCTCAGATGAAGAATATCACAGATCAAGAAGTTGTTCTTGAAGTTGGAGAACGTGTTGTCCAGGCTGTCTTTGCTCCTTTCTTAATTGCAGATGGAGATGCAGCTGATGGCGTGCGAACTGGTGGATTTGGATCGACAGGGCACTAGAATGAAGATTATCTTTGTACGTCACGGGGAGCCAGATTATTGTGAGTTAGAGGAGCGTTCTTATACGGGATTTGGGATAGATTTGGCACCCTTGTCTGAGGAGGGACGGAAGCAAGCCCAGAAACTGAGCAAAAATCCCTTGCTCCCTTCAGCTGAAATAATCATATCTTCTGCAGTCACAAGAGCTTTAGAAACGGCTTCTTATGTGGCTTGTGCTACGGGACTTCCTTTGAGAGTGGAGCCATTATTACATGAATGGCAGGTCTATGAAAGTGGCACAGATAATTTTGAAAAAGCTCGTACTATGTTTCTAGAAAATAATGGGGAGTTACTTCCTAATAGTCCTATTCAATATGAGACAGTTGAAGAGATGAAGTCTCGTTTTCTAGAATGCATGGCTAAGTACCGAGACTACCAGACAGTGCTAGTTGTCGCTCATCGAATGCTCATGCGCCAATTTGTACCAGACGAGAAGATTGATTTTTGCCAAGTGATTGAATGTGAGTTAGAGATATAGAAAGAGGTTTATCATCGCAAAGAAAAAAGCGACATTTGTATGTCAAAATTGTGGGTATAATTCCCCTAAATATCTGGGGCGTTGCCCCAACTGTGGGTCTTGGTCTTCTTTTGTAGAAGAGGTTGAGGTTGCCGAGGTCAAGAATGCGCGTGTGTCCTTGACAGGTGAGAAAACCAAGCCCATGAAACTGGCTGAGGTGACTTCTATCAACGTTAATCGAACCAAGACGGATATGGACGAATTCAACCGTGTACTTGGAGGCGGAGTGGTACCAGGAAGTCTCGTCCTCATCGGCGGGGATCCTGGGATTGGAAAATCAACCCTTCTCCTACAAGTCTCAACCCAGTTGTCCCAAGTGGGGACTGTTCTCTACGTCAGTGGGGAGGAGTCTGCCCAGCAAATCAAGTTGCGAGCAGAGCGCTTGGGAGATATCGATAGCGAGTTTTATCTCTATGCAGAGACTAATATGCAGAGTATTCGAGCTGAGGTGGAAAGAATCCAGCCAGACTTCCTCATTATTGATTCCATTCAGACTATTATGTCTCCTGAGATTTCAGGGGTGCAGGGGTCTGTTTCTCAGGTGCGTGAGGTGACGGCTGAACTGATGCAGCTGGCCAAAACTAATAACATCGCCATCTTTATCGTAGGTCATGTGACCAAGGAAGGAACCTTGGCTGGTCCTCGTATGTTGGAGCATATGGTGGATACGGTGCTTTACTTTGAAGGGGAGCGTCACCATACCTTCCGTATTTTGAGGGCGGTTAAAAATCGTTTTGGTTCCACTAATGAGATTGGGATTTTTGAGATGCAGTCGGGCGGTTTGGTTGAGGTGCTCAATCCTAGCCAGGTCTTTTTAGAAGAGCGTTTGGATGGAGCGACTGGATCATCAATCGTTGTGACCATGGAAGGGACGCGTCCGATTTTGGCAGAGGTTCAGGCTTTGGTAACACCGACCATGTTTGGAAATGCCAAGCGTACGACGACAGGACTTGATTTCAATCGAGCCAGCTTGATTATGGCTGTTTTGGAAAAGCGTGCAGGTCTTCTCTTGCAAAATCAGGACGCCTATCTCAAATCTGCTGGCGGTGTCAAATTGGATGAACCTGCCATTGACTTAGCTGTTGCTGTTGCCATTGCTTCGAGTTATAAAGACAAGCCAACTAATCCTCAGGAATGTTTTGTAGGCGAACTGGGCTTGACTGGAGAGATTCGCCGTGTCAATCGTATCGAGCAGCGCATCAATGAAGCTGCTAAACTGGGTTTTACTAAGATTTATGTACCTAAGAATTCCTTGACAGGAATCACTCCGCCTAAGGAAATTCAGGTTATTGGGGTGACAACGATTCAGGAAGTTTTGAAAAAGGTCTTTGCATAATTCGTGACAAATCCTCTTAAAAATGATAAGATAGGAGAAATATTTGACTATCAAATTTTCGAGGAGGGAATCGTGTCGTATTTTGAACAGTTTATGCAAGCCAATCAGGCTTATGTTGCCCTACATGGGCAGTTAAATCTACCACTTAAACCCAAAACAAGAGTGGCTATTGTGACCTGTATGGACTCTCGTCTGCACGTTGCGCAAGCTTTGGGATTGGCACTTGGGGATGCTCATATCTTGCGGAATGCAGGTGGTCGAGTGACTGAGGACATGATTCGTTCTCTGGTGATTTCCCAGCAACAAATGGGGACAAGAGAGATTGTGGTGTTACACCATACAGACTGTGGTGCTCAGACTTTTGAAAATGGCCCTTTTCAGGAGTATTTGAAGGAAGAATTGGGTGTCGATGTGTCAGACCAGGACTTCTTGCCCTTCCAAGATATAGAGGAGAGTGTACGCGAGGATATGCAACTCCTTATCGAGTCTCCCCTAATACCAGATGATGTCATTATCTCTGGTGCTATTTACGATGTGGATACAGGAAGTATGACAGTTGTAGAATTATAAATACTTCATTTAGAAAGAAAGTGTATGAAGAAAAACAGCATTTTATTTATTTTTATCTTATTGCTATGTATTGGTTTGCAGTATGAAACTATCTACTATACGGATGGTTCGATGTCAGGTGCGGAATATGGACTAATGGGAGTTTCTATCTTTCTAGCTCTCTTTTACATGATTCCGGCTCTTTATTTCCTTTTCCGTATTGGGAAAAAATGGGAATTGCCAAAGAACTCCTTGATCTTGTCTTTATTGGGAGGAATGTTCCTTTCAGGCTGGTTGTCTAGCTTTGCTAATACCTATATCCATGATTTGCTGGGCGTTCTTTTCCCAGATAGTGGATTTTTAAATGCCTTTGAAAGTGCTATTGTGGCTCCTTTGGTAGAAGAACCCTTGAAATTATTGCCACTTGTCTTTGTTTTAGTTTTGGTTCCTGTGCGAAAATTAAAATCTTTGTTTTTACTAGGCATTGCTTCTGGTTTGGGATTCCAAATGATTGAGGATATTGGCTACATTCGTACGGATTTGCCAGAGGGCTTTGACTTTACTATTTCGAGAATTTTAGAGCGTATCATCTCAGGAATTGCCTCTCACTGGACTTTTTCAGGTTTGGCTGTAGTAGGTGTTTACTTGCTTTACAGAGCCTATAAAGGGCAGAAGGTTGGCAAGAAACAGGGGCTTATTTTCCTAGGTTTAGCCTTGGGAACTCATTTCTTGTTTAACTCTCCTTTTGTGGAGTTGGAGACAGAGTTGCCTTTAGCGATTCCAGTGGTTACGGCTATTACTCTTTATGGTTTTTATCAGGCGTATCGCTTTGTTGAGAAGCACAATGAGTTGATGAACTAGAATATTTTTCAAAAGAATGATGCAAGGGTACAAATATGCTGCCCTTCTTTTATTTTTGATTGAAAAATAGTGCAAAAAGCGCTACAATGGTAAATGGAAAAATCTTGTGAAAAGCACAAGTGATACATATATACCGGAGGAAATCATGTCTTTTTCTGATTTAAAGCTGTTTGCCCTTTCTTCTAATCAAGAATTGGCAAAACGTGTGGCGCAGGAGATTGGGATAGAGTTGGGGAAATCAAGTGTTCGCCAATTTTCAGATGGAGAGATTCAGGTCAACATTGAAGAATCAATCCGTGGGAAACACGTCTTTATTCTACAATCAACTAGCTCGCCTGTAAATGACAATCTGCTTGAAATTTTGATTATGGTGGATGCTTTGAAGCGTGCGAGTGCAGAATCTGTCAATGTTGTCATGCCTTACTATGGGTATGCACGTCAGGATAGAAAGGCGAGAGCGCGTGAGCCAATCACTTCAAAACTTGTCGCAAATATGCTTGAAGTAGCTGGAGTGGATCGTTTATTGACCATCGACTTGCATGCTGCGCAGATTCAAGGATTCTTTGATATTCCTGTGGATCACTTGATGGGGGCTCCTCTGATTGCGGATTATTTTGAGCGTCGTGGCATGGTTGGTTCTGACTATGTGGTTGTCAGCCCAGACCATGGAGGAGTGACTCGTGCCCGTAAGTTGGCAGAATTTTTGAAAACATCTATCGCTATCATTGATAAACGTCGTAGCGTTGATAAGATGAATACTAGTGAAGTCATGAACATCATCGGTAAGGTCGAAGGCAAGACTTGTATCTTGATTGATGATATGATTGATACAGCTGGAACGATTTGTCATGCGGCAGATGCCCTTGCGGAAGCTGGTGCTGTTGAAGTCTATGCAAGCTGTACGCACCCAGTTCTTTCTGGTCCTGCTATGGACAATATCCAAAATTCAGCTATTAAGAAATTGGTTGTTTTGGATACCATCTATCTCCCAGAAGAGCGTTTGATTGATAAGATTGAGCAGATTTCAATCGCTCACCTATTAGGGGATGCTATCGTACGTATCCATGAAAAACGCCCACTTTCTCCACTTTTCAGTATTGAGAAAAAGATTTAAGTTTTCGCTTAGAATAAAACATACTCCTAGCAGAAGTGAACTGCTAGGAGCTTTTTTGTAGCCAAAATCTGCAAGCCTTTTCAAAATGTGCTATACTGATGAAAAGGAGGATTTCTATGAGTCAAGAATTTATCAATCCAAGTGATGGCGTGATTCGTCAGTATCTCGCAGCGAGTAAAACCCTTGCTGTGGTAGGTTTGTCAGACCGTGAGGAAACAACCAGCAATCGAGTGACCAAGGAAATGCAGGCTCGGGGTTATAAAATCATCCCAGTCAATCCTAAGGTTGCAGGTGGAGAAATCTTGGGTGAAAAGGCTTATGCTAGCCTAGCAGAGATTCCTTTTCCTGTAGACATTGTTAATGTTTACCGTCGCAGCGAGTTTTTGCCTGATGTGGCGCGTGATTTTCTCAAAGCTGATGCTAAGATTTTTTGGGCACAGCTAGGACTTGAAAGTCTAGAAGCGGAAGAAATCTTGCGTGCTGGTGGATGTGATGATATCGTGATGAATCGTTGTATTAAGAGAGAACATACACGCTTGATTGAGGAAGCATAAGAAAAAGGTAGCTGGTGGGCTACCTTTTGTGTTAGAAAATGCCAATAAGGGTCTGCATACCAAGACTGGTCAGGATGATGGCAATCCAGCAGATGGCTCCGAGAACAATGGATTTTCCGCTGGATTTGACCATAGCGACCAGATTAGTTTTGAGACCGATAGCACTCATGGCCATGATAATGAAAAATTTGGAGAGTTGTTTGAGAGGGGTAAAGAAACTACTGGACACACCGAGAGAGGTTAGGATAGTAGTTAGGAGAGATGCAAGGATAAAGTAAAGGATAAAAAGTGGGAAGACTTTTTTCAGTTGTAGGCCTTGCTTATTTTTTTGCTCGCGACTTTGCCAATAGGAGAGAAAGAGAGTGATGGGGATGATAGCCAGAGTACGTGTGAGTTTGACAATGGTTGCGGATTCGAGGGTATTTGTCTGGTAGAGACTATCCCAGGCGCTAGCTGTGGCGGTTACAGAGGAAGTATCATTGACTGCAGTTCCTGCAAAGAGGGCGAAGCCGTCATTGGATAGATGAAGCCAGGTGCCGAGGGTTGGAAAGATGAGCGCAGCCAAGACATTGAAGAAAAAGATAACGGAGATGGCTTGGGCGACTTCCTTTTCCTTGGCGTGAATAACAGGCGCTGTCGCCGCAATGGCAGAACCCCCACAGATAGAAGAACCTACTCCAATCAAGGTGGCCAGTTTTGTGTCCAGTGCAAAGAAGCGCTGGAAGAGATAGGCAACAATCAAGGCTATTGAGATGGTGGACAGAATGACAGGGAGTGAAGATTGCCCAACTGCGAAGACTTGCGAGATATTGAGACCGAAACCAAGCAAGATAACAGCATACTGGAGCAATTTCTTGGAACTAAAGGTCAATCCAGCATCCAGTTGTTTGTAGGGCGAGAGAAAGGGATGGAGAAGCATGCCTATGAAAATCGCAAAAACAGGCGCGCCAATCACAGGGAAGAATCCTCCTAAGTACCAAGATAGGATGGAAATGAGAAGGCAGGCCAAGGTGCCTGCTCCATTTTTTGATAGAAATGACATAAAAACCTCCAAATAGAATCTGTTACCATTATAGACCTGTAAACAGGAAAAGTAAAATAGAAAGTGGAAAGCTATTCTCTAATGTATTTTTGCGGTCGGGGGGCTTTTGTAGTATAATAGAGATACGTTTTGAAAGTAGGAGGTATCTATGGACTTAACTAAGCGCTTTAATAAACAGTTAGATAAGATTCAAGTTTCGTTGATTCGTCAGTTTGACCAGGCTATTTCGGAGATTCCTGGGGTCTTGCGTTTGACCTTGGGGGAACCTGATTTTACAACGCCAGACCATGTCAAGGAGGCGGCTAAGCGAGCGATTGACCAGAACCAATCCTACTATACAGGGATGAGTGGCCTGCTGACTTTACGTCAAGCAGCTAGTGACTTTGTTAAGGAAAAGTACCAACTGGACTATGCTCCTGAAAATGAAATCTTGGTTACAATTGGGGCGACAGAGGCTTTATCTGCTACTTTGACAGCTATTTTGGAAGAGGGAGACAAGGTACTCTTGCCAGCTCCTGCCTACCCAGGTTATGAACCAATTGTCAATCTAGTTGGGGCAGAGGTTGTCGAGATTGATACGACTGAAAATGGGTTTGTCTTGACTCCTGAGATGTTGGAGAAGGCCATTTTGGAGCAGGGTGACAAGCTCAAGGCGGTTATTCTCAACTATCCAGCTAATCCGACAGGAATTACCTATAGTCGAGAGCAGTTGGAAGCCTTGGCAGCTGTTTTACGCAAGTACGAAATTTTCGTTGTCTGTGATGAGGTCTACTCAGAATTGACCTACACAGGGGAAGCCCATGTGTCTCTAGGAACTATGTTGAGAGATCAAGCTATCATTATCAATGGTTTGTCTAAATCGCATGCTATGACAGGTTGGCGTTTGGGCTTGATTTTCGCTCCTGCAGCCTTTACAGCTCAGTTGATCAAGAGTCACCAGTACTTGGTCACTGCCGCAAATACCATGGCTCAACACGCTGCGGTGGAAGCCTTGATGGCTGGTAAAAACGATGCGGAACCTATGAAGAAGGAATACATCCAGCGGCGGGACTATATTATCGAGAAAATGACTGCTCTTGGTTTTGAGATTATCAAACCAGACGGTGCCTTCTATATCTTTGCTAAGATTCCAGCGGGTTACAATCAAGATTCTTTTGCTTTTCTGAAGGATTTTGCTCAGAAGAAGGCTGTTGCCTTTATTCCTGGTGCTGCCTTTGGGCGTTATGGAGAAGGATATGTTCGCCTATCTTATGCAGCCAGCATGGAGACTATCAAAGAAGCCATGAAACGACTTGAGGAGTACATGAGAGAAGCATGATTCAGTCTATCACGAGTCAAGGCTTGGTGCTTTATAATCGCAATTTTCGTGAGGATGACAAGCTAGTCAAGATTTTTACTGAACAGGCTGGCAAGCGCATGTTTTTTGTCAAACACGCTGGTCAGTCTAAGCTGGCTCCTGTTATTCAACCCTTGGTGCTGGCTCGATTTCTCTTACGAATCAATGATGACGGGCTTAGCTACATTGAGGACTATCATGAGGTGATGACCTTTCCAAAGATTAATAGCGATCTCTTTGTCATGGCCTATGCGACCTACGTGGCGGCTCTTACAGATGCTAGTTTGCAGGACAATCAGCAGGATGCTCCCTTGTTTGCTTTTTTGCAAAAAACTTTGGAGTTGATGGAAGAGGGATTGGATTATCAAGTTTTGACCAATATTTTTGAAATTCAAATCTTGACTCGATTTGGGATTAGTCTCAATTTTAATGAGTGTGTTTTTTGTCATCGGATCGGTCAGGCTTTTGACTTTTCTTTCAAATATGGAGCCTGCCTCTGTCCAGAACATTATCATGAAGATGAGAGACGTTGCCATCTCAATCCTAATATCCCTTATTTGCTCAATCAGTTTCAAGCCATTGATTTTGAGACCTTGGAGACCATTTCGCTCAAGCCTGAAATCAAGCAAGAGCTACGCAAATTTATGGATCAACTATACGAAGAGTACGTTGGGATTCACCTAAAATCAAAGAAATTTATTGATTCCCTATCCGACTGGGGACAATTACTAAAAGAGGAAAAGAAATGAAAAAAATCGCAGTAGATGCCATGGGGGGCGATTACGCACCTCAAGCCATCGTTGAGGGTGTCAATCAAGCCCTAGCTGACTTTTCAGATATTGAGGTTCAACTCTATGGAGATGAAAGCAAAATCAAGCAATATCTAACAGAGACAGAGCGCGTCAGCATTATCCATACGGATGAGAAGATTGATTCAGACGATGAACCGACGAGAGCTATTCGGAAGAAGAAGAATGCCAGTATGGTATTGGCGGCCAAGGCTGTCAAAGAAGGCGAAGCAGACGCTGTACTATCAGCTGGGAATACAGGTGCTTTGTTGGCTGCTGGATTCTTCATCGTGGGTCGTATCAAGAACATCGACCGACCAGGGCTTATGTCAACCTTGCCGACTATTGATGGGAAAGGTTTTGACATGCTAGACCTCGGTGCTAATGCGGAAAATACAGCCCAGCACCTCCATCAATACGCGGTTCTAGGATCCTTCTATGCTAAAAATGTTCGTGGAATTGCGCAACCACGTGTTGGCTTGCTCAATAACGGAACAGAGAGTAGTAAGGGCGACCCGCTTCGTAAGGAAACCTATGAATTACTGGTGGCTGATGAAAGTTTAAACTTTATCGGAAACGTGGAAGCGCGTGATTTGATGAATGGCGTTGCAGATGTTGTTGTGGCAGATGGTTTCACGGGAAACGCTGTGCTCAAATCCATTGAAGGGACAGCTATGGGAATCATGGGCTTGCTCAAGAACTCCATCACTGGTGGTGGTCTCCGAGCGAAACTAGGCGCCATCCTTCTCAAGGACAGCCTCAGAGGTTTGAAAAAACAGCTCAACTACTCAGATGTTGGTGGAGCAGTCTTGTTTGGTGTCAAGGCACCGGTTGTCAAGACTCATGGCTCAAGCGATGCCAAGGCTGTTTATAGTACGATTCGCCAGATTCGTACCATGTTAGAAACAGACGTAGTTGTCAAGACTGCGCGTGAATTTTCAGGAGAATAAAAGAGATGACAGAAAAAGAAATTTTTGACCGTATTGTGACCATTATCCAAGAGCGACAGGGAGAAGACTTTGTCGTGACAGAATCCTTGAGTCTGAAAGACGACTTGGATGCTGACTCAGTTGATTTGATGGAGTTTATCTTGACACTGGAAGATGAATTTAATATCGAAATCAGCGATGAGGAAATTGACCAACTCCAAAGTGTAGGGGATGTGGTAGAAGTCGTCAAACGTAAAGAATAGCAAGAAGCAAGATAAGAGGAGTTGCATGTTGCTAAGAATGTATATAAATATCCTATTTGACAATTATCTACATTTTAATCTTTATAAATATATATTTTAGGCAGGGCGCTTGTTCTGCCTATTTTTTTGCCAAGAAAGTGCAGTTGAGGTATTTATTTGGAGTTTTACATATATTTTTGATAAAATAGTTATAGAAATTAGGAAAGTTGAAGAAAAGAAATGAAGAAGGTTGTAGGATATTTTTTAGTATTTGTTTTTCTATTTTTGATGAATATTTTCATCTTTAAGATACTAGCAACCCTGGGATTTCAGCTGACAATGAGTGAAAAGAGTTATATTGTACCACCGCTGTTTTCGATTATCGTTGTATATATGATTGACAAAAGAATTAGGAAGAAAAAGAAATAAATATATATTTTAGGTAGAATGTTTGTTCTACCTATTTTTTTATCTTAAAAGTGCAGTTGGGAGGGAGATAGGTGCATTTGGGAAGGAAGTCCAGTTTTTGTTTGGGGATTGGGGTAAGATAGTTGTTATCAGATGAGTTTATACTCTTCGAAAATCAAATTCAAACCACGTCAACGTCGCCTTGCCGTAGGTATGGTTACTGACTTCGTCAGTTCTATCTGCAACCTCAAAACAGTGTTTTGAGCTGACTTCGTCAGTCTTATCTACAACCTCAAAACAGTGTTTTGAGCAGCCTGCGGCTAGTTTCCTAGTTTGCTCTTTGATTTTCATTGAGTATTAGGAAAAAGGAGATGAATATGAAATTTGGGAAACGTCACTATCGTCCGCAGGTGGATCAGATGGACTGCGGTGTAGCTTCATTAGCCATGGTTTTTGGCTACTATGGTAGTTATTATTCTTTGGCTCACTTGCGAGAATTGGCCAAGACAACCATGGATGGGACAACGGCTTTGGGCTTGGTCAAGGTGGCAGAGGAAATTGGTTTTGAGACGCGAGCAATTAAGGCGGATATGACGCTCTTTGACTTGCCAGATTTGGCTTTTCCTTTTGTTGCCCATGTGCTTAAGGAAGGGAAATTGCTCCACTACTATGTGGTGACTGGGCAGGATAAGGATAGCATTCATATTGCCGATCCGGATCCTGGGGTGAAATTGACCAAACTGTCACGTGAGCGTTTTGCGGAAGAATGGACAGGAGTGACTCTTTTTATGGCACCTAGTCCAGACTACAAGCCTCATAAGGATCAAAAGAATGGTCTGCTCTCTTTTATCCCTATATTAGTGAAGCAGCGTGGCTTGATTGCTAATATCGTTTTGGCAACACTCTTGGTAACCTTGATTAACATTGTGGGTTCTTATTATCTGCAGTCTATCATTGATACCTATGTGCCAGATCAGATGCGTTCGACGCTTGGGATTATTTCTATTGGGCTGGTTATCGTCTATATTCTCCAGCAAATCTTGTCTTACGCTCAGGAGTATCTCTTACTTGTTTTGGGGCAACGCTTGTCTATTGATGTGATTTTGTCCTATATCAAGCATGTTTTTCACCTGCCTATGTCCTTTTTTGCGACACGTCGTACAGGGGAAATCGTGTCTCGTTTCACGGATGCTAACAGTATCATTGATGCGCTAGCTTCGACCATTCTTTCGATTTTCCTAGATGTATCAACGGTTGTCATTATTTCCCTTGTTTTATTTTCACAAAATACCAATCTCTTTTTCATGACTTTATTGGCGCTCCCTATCTACACAGTGATTATCTTTGCCTTTATGAAGCCGTTTGAAAAGATGAATCGGGATACCATGGAAGCCAATGCGGTTCTGTCTTCTTCTATCATTGAGGACATCAATGGTATTGAAACTATTAAGTCCTTGACCAGTGAAAGTCAGCGTTACCAAAAGATTGACAAGGAATTTGTGGATTATCTGAAAAAATCCTTTACCTATAGTCGAGCAGAGAGTCAGCAAAAGGCTCTGAAAAAGGTTGCCCATCTCTTGCTTAATGTCGGCATTCTCTGGATGGGGGCTGTTCTGGTCATGGATGGCAAGATGAGTTTGGGGCAGTTGATTACCTATAATACCTTGCTGGTTTACTTTACTAATCCTTTGGAGAATATCATCAACCTGCAAACTAAGCTTCAGACAGCGCAGGTTGCCAATAACCGTCTAAATGAGGTTTATCTGGTAGCTTCTGAGTTTGATGAGAAGAAAACAGTTGAGGATCTGAGCTTGATGAAGGGAGATATGACCTTCAAGCAGGTTCATTACAAGTATGGCTATGGTCGAGATGTCTTGTCAGATATCAATTTGACCATTCCCCAAGGCTCTAAGGTGGCTTTTGTGGGGATTTCGGGGTCAGGTAAGACGACTTTGGCCAAGATGATGGTTAATTTTTACGACCCAAGTCAGGGAGAGATTAGTCTGGGTGGTGTCAATCTTAATCAGATTGACAAAAAGGCCCTGCGCCAGTATATTAACTATCTGCCTCAACAGCCCTATGTCTTTAACGGGACGATTTTGGACAATCTTCTCCTTGGAGCCAAGGAGGGGACGACACAGGAAGATATCTTACGGGCGGTCGAATTGGCAGAGATGCGGGAGGACATTGAGCGCATGCCACTGAATTACCAGACAGAATTGACTTCAGATGGGGCAGGAATCTCAGGTGGTCAACGTCAGAGAATTGCTCTGGCGCGTGCTCTCTTGACAGATGCACCTGTCTTGATTTTGGATGAGGCAACTAGTAGTTTGGATATTTTGACAGAGAAGCGAATTGTCGATAATCTTATGGATTTAGACAAGACCTTGATTTTCATCGCTCACCGCTTGACCATTGCTGAGCGAACAGAGAAGGTTGTTGTTTTGGATCAAGGAAAGATTGTTGAAGAAGGAAAGCATGCTGATTTGCTTGCACAGGGTAGTTTTTACGCCCATTTGGTGAATAGCTAGAAAGAGGAGAGGATGAAACCAGAATTTTTAGAAAGTGCGGAGTTTTATAATCGTCGTTACCATAATTTTTCCAGTCGGGTGATTGTCCCCTTGTTCCTTCTGCTTGTGTTTTTACTTGGATTTGCAACGTTTGCAGAGAAGGAGATGAGTTTGTCTACTAGAGCTACTGTCGAGCCTAGTCGTATCCTGGCAAATATCCAGTCTACTAGCAATAATCGCATTCTTGTCAATCATTTGGAAGAAAATAAGCTGGTTAAAAAGGGAGAACTGTTGGTTCAATATCAAGAAGGGGCAGAGGGTGTCCAAGCGGAGGCCTATGCTAGTCAGTTGGACATGCTCAAGGATCAAAAAAAGCAATTGGAGTATTTGCAAAAGAGTCTGCAAGAAGGGGAGAACCACTTTCCAGAGGAGGATAAGTTTGGCTACCAAGCCACCTTTCGCGACTATCTCAGCCAAGCGGCTAGTCTTAGGGCTAGTACATCGCAACAAAATGAGACCATCGCGTCCCAGAATGCAGCAGCTAGTCAAACCCAAGCTGAAATCGGCAACCTCATCAGCCAAACAGAGGCTAAAATTCGCGATTACCAGACAGCTAAGTCAGCTATTGAAACAGGTACTTCCTTGGCCAGTCAGAATCTAGCCTACTCTCTCTACCAGTCTTACAAGTCTCAGGGTGAGGAAAATCCGCAAACTAAGGCTCAGGCTGTTGCGCAGGTTGAAGCTCAGCTTTCTCAGTTAGAATCCAGTCTCGCTACTTACCGCGTCCAGTATGCAGGTTCAGGTACCCAGCAAGCCTATGTGTCAGGCTTAAGCAGTCAATTGGAATCCCTCAAATCACAACACTTGGCTAAGGTTGGTCAGGAATTGACCCTTCTAGATCAGAAAATCTTGGAGGTGGAGTCAGGTAAGAAAGTACAGGGAAGTCTTCTAGACAAGGGGAAAATTACGGCCAGTGAGGATGGGGTGCTTCACATTAATCCTGAGACCAGTGATTCTAGCATGGTAGCAGAAGGTGCCCTACTAGCCCAACTCTATCCGTCCTTGGAAAAAGAAGGGAAAGCCAAACTTACAGCTTATCTAAGTTCAAAGGATGTAGCAAGAGTCAAGATTGGGGACTCTGTTCGTTATACGACGACTCATGATACCAAGAATCAAATTTTCCTAGATTCGACTATTACAAGTATTGATGCGACAGCTACTAAGACTGAAAAAGGGAATTTCTTTAAAATCGAGGCGGAGACTGATCTAACTTCTGAGCAGGCAGAAAAACTTCGGTACGGGGTGGAAGGTCGTCTGCAGATGATTACAGGTAAGAAAAGTTATCTGCGCTATTATTTGGATCAATTTTTGAACAAAGAGTAATGTTCGTGTTTTTAGAGTTAAATGATTTTAAAACTGTGAGAAAGATGCTTCTTGCAGTTTTTTCTTTACGTTTTTTGAGATTATTGTTCTATTTATTCGGTTAAATTCTTGTAATTTTAGGTTTTTTATGGTAGAATGTGCTCAAGTAATACGAAAGGCGAACTTTAAAATGTCAAAACAATTAATCTATTCGGGAAAAGCTAAAGATATCTATACAACTGAGGATGAAAATCTTATTATTTCAACTTACAAGGACCAGGCGACTGCTTTCAATGGTGTTAAGAAAGAGCAGATTGCAGGTAAGGGAGTCTTGAATAATCAGATCTCATCTTTTATTTTTGAGAAATTAAATGCGGCTGGTGTGGCGACTCACTTTGTGGAGAAACTTTCAGATACAGAACAACTCAATAAAAAGGTTGAGATTATTCCTTTGGAAGTCGTGCTTCGCAACTACACGGCTGGTTCCTTTTCAAAACGTTTTGGTGTAGACGAAGGAATCGCATTTGAGACTCCTATTGTCGAATTTTACTATAAAAATGATGATTTGGATGATCCATTTATCAATGACGAGCATGTGAAATTTCTACAGATTGCGGATGAACAGCAGATTTCCTACTTGAAGGAAGAAACTCGTCGAATCAATGAACTCTTGAAAGCCTGGTTTGCTGAAATTGGGCTTAAGTTGATTGACTTTAAGCTAGAGTTCGGTTTTGATAAGGATGGCAAGATTATCTTGGCAGACGAATTTTCACCAGATAACTGCCGCTTGTGGGATGCGGATGGCAACCACATGGATAAGGATGTTTTCCGTAGGGGACTAGGTGAATTAACCGATGTTTATGAAGTTGTTTGGGAGAAGCTGCAAGATTTGAAATAATCTGTTTGCAACGGAAAACCTTCGTCTCTCAACTAAAAGGACTCAGGCTGAAAAGGTCCCCCAGACCTTTTCACTCCGTAGGGGATTAGGAGAGCTAACAGACGTTTACGAGATTGTTTGGGAAAAGTTGCAGGAATTGAAATAACAACCTCAAGGTCGTTGGGGATATTGCAAGAGCTGAAATAAAGGAATAAGAATTGATGGATAAACGTATTTTTGTTGAGAAAAAGGCTGATTTTCAGGTCAAATCAGAGAGTTTGGTTAGAGAACTCCAGCATAACTTGGGACTTTCAAGCTTGAAAAGTATTCGTATTGTGCAAGTGTATGATGTCTTTAACTTGGCTAAGGACCTGTTTGCGCCTGCAGAGAAACACATCTTCTCTGAGCAGGTGACAGACCACGTCTTGGACGAAGCGGCTGTGCAGGCGGATCTTGCTAACTATGCTTTCTTTGCCATCGAAAGCCTGCCAGGGCAGTTTGACCAGCGTGCGGCTTCTTCACAGGAAGCCTTGCTTTTACTAGGAAGTTCGAGTGATGTAACGGTTAATACAGCCCAACTTTACTTGGTGAATAAAGATATTGATGCGACTGAGTTGGAAGCGGTCAAGAACTACTTGCTCAATCCAGTTGATTCTCGTTTCAAGGACATCACGACAGGGATTGCCAAGCAGGAATTTTCAGAGTCAGACAAGACCATTCCTAAATTGACTTTCTTTGAAAGCTATACAGCAGAAGATTTTGCCCGCTACAAAGCCGAGCAAGGGATGGCAATGGAAGTGGATGATTTGCTCTTTATCCAAGACTACTTTAAGTCAATCGGGCGCGTGCCGACTGAGACGGAGCTTAAGGTGTTGGATACCTACTGGTCTGACCACTGCCGTCACACCACTTTCGAGACAGAGTTGAAACACATCGACTTTTCAGCTTCTAAATTCCAAAAACAATTGCAGTCAACCTATGAAAAATATATTGCCATGCGTGATGAGTTGGGGCGTTCTGAAAAACCACAAACCTTGATGGATATGGCGACTATTTTCGGTCGTTATGAGCGTGCTAATGGACGTTTGGACGATATGGAAGTGTCTGATGAAATAAACGCCTGCTCAGTAGAAATCGAAGTGGACGTTGATGGTATCAAGGAACCTTGGCTCCTCATGTTCAAAAATGAAACCCACAATCACCCAACTGAGATTGAACCATTTGGTGGGGCGGCAACTTGTATCGGTGGAGCCATTCGTGATCCGTTGTCAGGTCGCTCATATGTCTACCAAGCCATGCGTATCTCGGGTGCAGGTGATATTACAGCACCAATCTCTGAAACGCGTGCTGGTAAATTGCCACAACAGGTTATTTCTAAAACAGCGGCTCATGGTTATTCTTCATATGGTAACCAGATTGGGCTTGCAACAACCTACGTTCGCGAGTATTTCCACCCAGGATTTGTAGCTAAACGCATGGAGCTAGGTGCTGTTGTTGGTGCGGCTCCTAAGGGCAACGTCGTCCGAGAAAAACCGGAAGCGGGTGATGTCATTATCCTTCTTGGTGGTAAGACTGGACGTGACGGTGTCGGTGGTGCGACAGGTTCTTCTAAGGTTCAAACAGTTGAGTCTGTGGAAACTGCTGGAGCTGAAGTTCAAAAAGGGAATGCTATCGAAGAACGCAAGATTCAACGCCTTTTCCGTAATGGCAATGTCACTCGTCTTATCAAGAAATCTAATGACTTTGGGGCAGGCGGTGTCTGTGTGGCTATCGGTGAATTAGCAGACGGTCTTGAAATCGACCTCAACAAAGTACCTCTTAAATACCAAGGATTGAATGGTACTGAAATTGCCATCTCTGAATCTCAAGAACGGATGGCTGTTGTGGTACGTCCAGAAGACGTAGATGCCTTCGTTGTAGAATGTAACAAAGAAAATATTGATGCTGTTGTTGTGGCGACAGTGACTGAAAAACCAAATCTTGTCATGCACTGGAATGGTGAAACGATTGTCGACTTGGAACGCCGTTTCCTTGATACCAATGGTGTGCGTGTAGTTGTCGATGCTAAGGTTGTGGACAAGGACGTCAAACTTCCAGAGGAGCGTACAACAAGCGTAGAAACACTGGAAGCAGATACCCTTACCGTTCTATCTAACCTCAACCATGCGAGTCAAAAAGGTTTGCAGACCATCTTTGATTGCTCTGTTGGTCGTTCGACGATCAATCACCCACTTGGCGGTCGCTACCAACTCACACCAACTGAGGCTTCTGTTCAGAAATTGCCAGTTCAACACGGAGTGACTCATACGGCGTCAGTTATGGCCCAAGGTTTCAACCCTTATGTAGCAGAATGGTCTCCATACCACGGTGCTGCCTATGCGGTGATCGAAGCGACAGCTCGTTTGGTGGCTGCTGGTGCCAACTGGTCTAAGGCTCGTTTCTCTTACCAAGAGTATTTCGAGCGTATGGATAAACAAGCAGAGCGTTTTGGTCAGCCAGTAGCAGCTCTCCTAGGCTCTATCGAAGCTCAGATTCAGCTTGGCTTGCCATCTATCGGTGGTAAGGACTCTATGTCTGGTACCTTTGAAGAATTGACCGTACCGCCAACCTTGGTTGCCTTTGGGGTGACAACAGCAGATAGCCGTAAGGTGTTCTCTCCTGAGTTCAAGACTGCTGGTGAAAACGTCTACTATATCCCAGGTCAAGCTCTTGCTGCAGAGATTGATTTTGATTTGATTAAGTCTAATTTTGCTCAGTTTGAAGACATCCAAGCTGGTCACAAAGTGACATCTGCATCAGCTGTCAAATATGGTGGTGTGGTTGAAAGTTTGGCACTTGCTACCTTTGGAAATCATATTGGTGCAGAGGTAATCTTGCCTGAACCTGAAACTGCTTTGACAGCTCAATTAGGCGGATTTGTCTTCACATCTCCTGAAGAAATTGCTGGAGTAGAGAAAATCGGTCAAACAAGTGCAGACTTTACACTTCTTGTCAACGGTGTGAAGCTAGATGGACACAAACTTGACAATGCCTTCCAAGGAAAACTGGAAGAAGTTTACCCAACAGAGTTTGCCCAAGCCAAAGAACTGGCTGAAGTACCAGCTGTTGCATCAGATGTTGTGATTAATGCCAAAGAAAAGGTTGAAAAACCTGTGGTTTATATCCCAGTCTTTCCAGGAACCAACTCAGAATATGACTCAGCTAAGGCATTTGAAAAAGAAGGTGCAGAGGTCAACTTGGTGCCATTTGTGACCTTGAATGAAGAGGCTATTGTCAAGTCAGTTGAAACTATGGTTGACAACATCGGCAAAGCTAACATCCTCTTCTTTGCAGGTGGTTTCTCAGCTGCGGACGAGCCAGATGGTTCAGCCAAGTTCATTGTCAATATTCTGCTCAATGAAAAAGTCCGTGTGGCTATTGATAGCTTTATCGCCCGTGGTGGCTTGATTATTGGTATCTGTAATGGATTCCAGGCTCTCGTAAAATCAGGTCTTCTTCCATACGGAAACTTCGAGGGCGCCAATAGTACTAGCCCAACCCTCTTCTACAATGATGCCAACCAACACGTGGCCAAGATGGTAGAAACTCGCATTGCCAATACTAACTCACCATGGCTTGCTGGAGTGCAAGTGGGCGATATCCACGCTATTCCTGTTTCGCACGGTGAAGGGAAGTTTGTCGTGACGGCTGAGGAATTTGCGGAGCTCCGTGACAATGGTCAAATCTTTAGCCAATACGTGGACTTCGAAGGCAAACCAAGTATGGACTCTAAGTACAATCCGAATGGTTCTGTCCATGCCATCGAAGGAATTACCAGCAAGAATGGTCAAATCATCGGTAAGATGGGCCACTCAGAACGTTATGAGGAAGGTCTTTTCCAAAATATCCCAGGCAATAAAGACCAGCATCTGTTCGCGTCAGCGGTTAAATATTTCACTGGAAAATAAGACTTACAGATTTTCTAATAGATAGTATCAGTAATGTAAAAGTCATGTAGATTTAGCTCTTGGTGCTACACAAATAAAAATTAGGTATATAAAATGACATACGAAGTAAAATCTCTTAATGAAGAATGTGGTGTTTTCGGTATCTGGGGACATCCAGATGCTGCTAAATTGACCTATTTTGGTCTCCATAGTCTTCAGCACCGTGGTCAGGAGGGGGCAGGAATCCTCTCCAATGATCAGGGACAATTGAAGCGCCATCGTGACATGGGACTTTTATCAGAAGTCTTCAGAAATCCTGCCAATTTGGATAAATTGACGGGAACTAGTGCGATTGGGCATGTGCGTTATGCGACTGCTGGCGAAGCTTCTGTAGATAACATTCAGCCCTTCCTCTTCCGTTTTCACGATATGCAGTTTGGATTGGCTCATAATGGAAACTTGACCAATGCGGCCTCTCTCAAGAAAGAATTGGAAGATAGAGGAGCGATTTTCAGCGCGACTTCGGACTCGGAAATATTGGCTCATCTCATTCGTCGCAGTCACAATCCGAACTTGATGGGAAAAATCAAGGAAGCGCTCAGTCTTGTCAAAGGTGGTTTTGCCTATATCTTGCTGTTTGAGGACAAGTTGATTGCGGCTCTTGACCCCAATGGTTTCCGTCCACTTTCTATCGGGAAAATGGCCAACGGAGCGGTGGTTGTTTCCTCTGAAACCTGTGCTTTTGAAGTCATTGGTGCAGAATGGATTCGTGATTTGAAGCCAGGTGAGATTGTCATCATTGATGACAAGGGCATCCAGTATGATAGCTATACAGATGATACTCAGTTAGCAATCTGTTCTATGGAGTATATCTATTTTGCTCGCCCTGATTCTAATATCCACGGTGTCAATGTCCATACGGCACGGAAACGTATGGGTGCCCAATTGGCGCGTGAATTCAAGCATGAGGCGGATATCGTAGTCGGTGTGCCCAATTCTTCCCTCAGCGCGGCTATGGGATTTGCGGAAGAGTCCGGGCTACCAAATGAAATGGGCCTCATCAAGAACCAATACACCCAACGTACCTTTATCCAACCGACTCAAGAATTGCGGGAGCAAGGGGTGCGGATGAAACTATCTGCTGTTTCTGGTGTTGTAAAAGGCAAGCGTGTGGTTATGATTGATGACTCTATTGTACGTGGAACGACCTCTCGTCGTATTGTTCAACTCTTAAAAGAAGCGGGTGCAACTGAGGTTCACGTTGCCATTGGTAGTCCAGCACTAGCTTATCCATGTTTCTACGGGATTGATATCCAGACCCGTCAGGAGCTAATTGCGGCTAATCATACGGTCGAAGAAACTCGCCAAATCATTGGTGCGGACAGTCTGACTTATCTTTCTGTTGAGGGGTTGATTGATTCAATTGGTATTGAAACAGATGCGCCAAATGGTGGTCTCTGTGTCGCTTACTTTGACGGTGACTACCCAACACCTCTCTACGACTATGAAGAAGACTATCGTAGAAGTTTGGAAGAAAAGACCAGTTTTTACAAATAGATAATAGATCCTCCATTAAAGAAAAGGAATATAAAAATGACAAATAAAAATGCTTATGCTTCACGTCTCACTACTGACTAAAAGCTAAAGCATTTGTCAGTAGACGCTTTGTCCTATAGGATCAAAGCTAGAGCCCTGACTAGTATTTTTAGATAAAATAATTGTTTATCTAAAAATACGTCGCAATCTTCTCAAAGAAAAGGAATAAATAAATGACAAAAAATGCTTATGCCCAGTCGGGTGTAGATGTTGAAGCGGGTTATGAAGTTGTTGAACGAATCAAAAAGCACGTGGCTCGTACGGAGCGTGCAGGTGTCATGGGAGCTCTTGGTGGTTTTGGTGGTATGTTTGACCTTTCAAAGACTGGGGTTAAAGAGCCTGTCTTGATTTCAGGAACTGATGGTGTCGGAACCAAGCTCATGCTGGCTATCAAGTACGACAAGCACGATACCATCGGTCAGGACTGTGTGGCCATGTGTGTCAATGATATCATCGCTGCAGGTGCTGAGCCCCTCTATTTTCTTGACTACGTAGCGACAGGGAAGAATGAACCAGCTAAGCTAGAACAAGTAGTTGCTGGTGTGGCAGAAGGTTGTGTGCAGGCAGGTGCTGCCCTCATCGGTGGGGAAACGGCTGAAATGCCTGGCATGTACGGCGAAGATGACTATGACTTGGCTGGTTTTGCGGTCGGTGTGGCTGAAAAATCTCAAATCATTGACGGTTCGAAGGTGGCAGAAGGAGATATTCTTCTCGGACTTGCTTCAAGTGGGATTCATTCCAATGGTTACTCTCTCGTCCGTCGTGTCTTTGCGGATTACACAGGTGAGGAAGTCCTTCCAGGATTGGAAGGCAAGCAACTCAAGGACGTTCTTCTTGAGCCAACTCGTATCTATGTCAAGGATGTTTTGCCACTCATCAAGGAAGAGTTGATCAACGGCATTGCCCACATCACTGGTGGTGGCTTTATCGAAAATGTCCCTCGTATGTTTGCAGCTGACTTGGCTGCTGAGATTGAGGAAGACAAGGTTCCAGTTTTACCGATTTTCAAAGCCCTTGAAAAATACGGTCAGATCAAACACGAAGAAATGTTTGAAATCTTCAATATGGGTGTGGGATTTATGTTGGCAGTTAGCCCTGAAAATGTAAGTCGTGTCAAGGAATTATTGAATGAACCAGTCTATGAAATTGGTCGTATCGTCAAGAAAGAAAACGAAAGTGTCATCATTAAATGAAAAAAATAGCGGTTTTTGCCTCGGGTAATGGCTCAAATTTTCAGGTGATTGCCGAAGAGTTTCCAGTGGAGTTTGTCTTTTCAGACCATCGTGACGCCTATGTGCTCGAGCGTGCAGACAAGCTCGGCGTTCTGTCCTATGCTTTTGAACTCAAGGAGTTTGAGAGCAAGACAGACTACGAAGCAGCACTTGTTGAGCTATTAGAAGAGCACCAGATTGACTTGGTTTGTCTAGCAGGTTACATGAAAATCGTTGGGCCAACCTTATTGGCGGCTTATGAAGGACGGATTATCAACATCCATCCAGCCTACCTGCCAGAATTTCCAGGAGCTCACGGAATTGAGGACGCTTGGAATGCTGGCGTTGCTGAGAGCGGCGTGACCATTCACTGGGTGGACTCTGGAGTGGATACAGGAAAGGTCATCAAACAAGTACGTGTACCACGACTAGCTGATGATACCATTGACAGTTTTGAAGCTCGGATTCATGAGGTAGAGTACAAGTTGTATCCGGAAGTTATTAGAGAATTGTTGGACAAGTAAATGAAAAAATGGTTGGAAACACTTGCCTTGATTACCTTGGCAATCATTCTACGTTTACTGGTAAATTTTTTCTTCCCAGAGATTCCCTATTGGGGGAGATTTTTACTGACAGTAATTTTGGGAGTCTTGGCAATAGTCTCCCTATACTTTATGAATCGAAAAATTCGTAGGTAGAGAGTTTGAAAATGAAAGGAAAAAACATGACTAAACGCGCCTTAATCAGCGTCTCAGACAAAGCGGGTATTGTTGAATTTGCCCAAGAACTTAAAAAACTTGGTTGGGAGATTATCTCGACAGGTGGGACCAAGGCTGCCCTTGATAATGCTGGGGTGAAGACCATTGCCATCGATGATGTGACTGGTTTTCCAGAGATGATGGATGGCCGTGTCAAGACCCTTCATCCAAATATCCACGGGGGACTTTTGGCTCGTCGTGACTTGGATAGTCACTTGGAAGCAGCTAAGGAGAACCAGATTGAGCTCATTGATCTTGTTGTGGTAAACCTTTACCCATTTAAGGAAACCATCCTCAAACCAGACGTGACTTACGCTGATGCAGTTGAAAACATTGATATCGGTGGGCCATCTATGCTTCGCTCGGCAGCGAAGAATCATGCCAGCGTAACAGTTGTGGTAGATCCAGCTGACTATGCTGTGGTTTTGGGACAATTGGCAGCTAACGGCGAAACAAGTTACGAAACCCGCCAACGTTTGGCAGCCAAGGTTTTCCGTCATACAGCGGCTTATGACGCCTTGATTGCAGAGTATTTCACAGCTCAAGTGGGGGAAAGCAAACCTGAAAAGCTCACTTTGACCTATGACCTCAAACAAGCTATGCGTTACGGTGAGAACCCTCAACAAGACGCGGATTTCTACCAAAAAGCTTTGCCAACAGACTACTCGATTGCTTCAGCGAAACAGCTCAACGGGAAGGAATTGTCCTTTAACAATATCCGCGATGCTGACGCTGCCATTCGTATTATCCGTGATTTCAAAGACCGTCCAACCGTTGTGGCTCTCAAACACATGAACCCGTGCGGTATCGGTCAGGCTGATGACATCGAGACTGCTTGGGACTACGCTTATGAGTCTGACCCAGTGTCTATCTTTGGTGGTATCGTTGTTCTTAACCGTGAGGTGGATGCTGCGACAGCTGAGAAGATGCACGGCGTTTTCCTTGAAATTATCATCGCACCAAGCTATACGGATGAGGCGCTAGCTATTTTGACCAATAAAAAGAAAAACTTGCGTATCCTTTCTTTGCCATTTGATGCTCAAGAGGCTAGCGAAGTGGAAGCAGAATATACAGGTGTTGTCGGTGGACTTCTGGTGCAAAACCAAGACGTTGTCAAAGAAAGTCCAGCTGACTGGCAAGTGGTGACCAAACGCCAACCAACAGAGACAGAAGCGACAGCTCTTGAGTTCGCTTGGAAGGCTATCAAGTACGTCAAATCGAACGGTATCATCATCACCAACGACCACATGACACTTGGTGTTGGCCCAGGTCAAACCAACCGTGTGGCCTCCGTTCGTATTGCCATCGACCAAGCCAAAGACCGTCTTGACGGCGCTGTGCTTGCTTCTGATGCCTTCTTCCCATTTGCGGATAACGTGGAAGAAATCGCCAAAGCAGGTATCAAGGCCATCATCCAACCAGGTGGGTCCGTCCGTGACCAAGAATCTATCGAAGCTGCGGATAAATATGGCTTGACCATGGTCTTCACAGGCGTGAGACATTTTAGACATTAAGAACGTTAAAGGGAAGAAAACAGTTTCTTTCCTTTTTTAGATTAAAATGCTAAGTGAAACAAGATTAAAACGAACGTTTGTGGTATAATGTTAGTAAATAATTCGCAAAAGAGGTTGTAATATGAAGCTGTTAGTTGTCGGTTCGGGTGGTCGTGAACATGCGATTGCTAAAAAGTTACTGGAGTCAAAAAGCGTTGAAAAGGTTTTTGTTGCTCCTGGGAATGACGGTATGACTCTGGATGGGTTGGAATTGGTAGATATCTCTATTTCCGAACATTCTAAATTGATTGAGTTTGCAAAAGCCAATGATATCGCTTGGTCCTTTATCGGGCCAGATGACGCTCTTGCGGCTGGGATTGTGGATGATTTTAACAAAGCTGGGCTCAAGGCTTTTGGTCCGACAAGATTGGCAGCGGAGTTGGAGTGGTCCAAGGATTTTGCCAAGGAAGTCATGGTCAAATACGGCGTTCCGACAGCAGCCTATGGCACATTCTCAGATTTCGAGGAAGCCAAGGCCTATATCGAAAAGCAGGGTGCGCCTATCGTAGTCAAGGCGGATGGCTTGGCGCTTGGGAAGGGTGTCGTCGTTGCTGAGACGGTTGGGCAAGCGGTCGAAGCCGCTCATGAGATGCTTTTGGATAATAAATTTGGTGATTCAGGTGCACGTGTAGTTATTGAGGAATTCCTTGAAGGAGAGGAATTTTCACTCTTTGCCTTTGTCAATGGTGACAAGTTCTACATCATGCCAACGGCTCAGGACCATAAACGTGCCTACGATTGCGACAAAGGGCCTAACACGGGTGGTATGGGTGCCTATGCGCCAGTTCCACACTTGTCACAGAGTGTAGTTTATACAGCGGTTGACACCATTGTCAAGCCAGTCCTCGAAGGGATGATTAAAGAAGGTCGCCCTTATCTGGGAGTTCTTTACGCAGGGCTTATCTTGACAGCTGATGGACCTAAGGTTATCGAGTTCAACGCTCGTTTTGGAGATCCTGAAACGCAAATTATCTTGCCTCGATTAATCTCTGATTTTGCACAAAATATTACGGATATCCTCGATGGCAAGGAGCCAAACATTACGTGGACAGATAAGGGTGTGACTCTGGGTGTAGTTGTCGCATCCAATGGTTATCCGCTAGACTATGAAAAAGGCGTCAAGTTGCCAGCTAAGACAGAGGGTGATATCATCACCTACTATGCCGGAGCTAAGTTTGCGGACAATAGCAGAGCACTGCTCTCAAACGGTGGCCGTGTCTATATGCTCGTCACCACCGCAGATACCGTCAAAGAAGCACAAGAAACCATCTACCAAGAACTCGCCCAACAAAACACAGAAGGCCTCTTCTACCGAACAGATATCGGAAGCAAGGCAATTAAGTAAAGATATAAGGATAACGCGACGAAGTCGCTGAACCCGATAATGGTCTCCGTGGTGAAAAGACCAGAACAGTATCTGTTCTGGTCTAGGGAAACTTTGAGACCCTAGGCTCAAAGTTTAGGAATGAAACCGAAGGTTTGCTTCCGTCCCCACCACCTAAGACCATTATCAAAAAAGAAGAAAAAAGGAAAAATTATGACTAAACCAATTATTTCCATCATCATGGGCTCAAAATCAGACTGGGCAACCATGCAAAAAACCGCTGAAGTCCTAGACCGCTTCGGTGTAGCCTACGAGAAGAAGGTTGTCTCTGCCCATCGCACACCTGATCTCATGTTCAAGCATGCCGAAGAAGCACGTAGCCGTGGCATCAAGGTTATCATCGCAGGTGCTGGAGGCGCAGCCCACTTGCCAGGAATGGTAGCTGCCAAAACAACTCTTCCAGTCATCGGCGTGCCAGTCAAATCACGTGCGCTTAGTGGCGTGGATTCACTCTATTCTATAGTACAGATGCCGGGTGGAGTACCAGTCGCAACTATGGCTATTGGTGAAGCAGGTGCGACCAATGCGGCCCTCTTTGCCCTCCGTCTCCTTTCAGTAGAGGATCAGGCTATTGCGACAGCATTGGCTGATTTCGCAGAAGAGCAAGGAAAAATAGCAGAGGAATCAACTAATGAGCTCATCTAAAACAATAGGAATTATCGGTGGCGGTCAGCTGGGTCAGATGATGGCTATTTCTGCCATTTATATGGGGCACAAGGTTATCGCGCTGGATCCTGCAGCTGATTGTCCAGCCTCTCGCGTGGCGGAGATCATCGTGGCTCCTTATAATGATGTGGATGCCCTCCGTCAGTTGGCTGAGCGTTGTGATGTCCTTACCTATGAATTTGAAAATGTTGATGCTGACGGTTTGGATGCTGTCATCAAGGAGGGACAACTCCCACAAGGAACAGACCTGCTTCGCATTTCACAAAACCGTATCTTTGAAAAGGACTTTCTCTCAAATAAGGCTCAAGTGACAGTTGCACCCTACAAGGTCGTGACTTCTAGCCAAGACTTGGCAGATATTGACCTGGCCAAAACCTATGTCCTCAAGACTGCGACAGGTGGCTACGATGGACATGGTCAAAAGATCATTCGCTCAGCAGAAGATTTGGAAGAAGCCTATGCGCTAGCAGATTCAGCAGACTGCGTTTTGGAAGAATTTGTCAATTTTGACCTTGAAATTTCTGTCATCGTGTCAGGGAATGGCAAGGATGTGACAGTTTTCCCAGTGCAGGAAAATGTTCACCGCAACAACATTCTTTCTAAAACGATTGTGCCTGCTCGCATTTCTGATAAGTTAGCAGAAAAAGCAAAAACCATGGCAGTGCGAATTGCAGAACAACTTAACTTATCTGGAACGCTTTGCGTGGAAATGTTTGCGACGGCTGACGACATCATCGTCAATGAGATTGCCCCGCGTCCACACAACTCAGGCCACTACTCAATCGAAGCCTGCGACTTCTCCCAGTTTGATACCCATATCTTGGGTGTTCTAGGAGCACAATTGCCAGCCATCAAACTACATGCGCCAGCTGTCATGCTCAATGTCCTCGGCCAGCACGTCGAGGCGGCCAAAAAATATGTCACAAAAAATCCAAGCGCCCACCTCCACATGTATGGTAAAATAGAAGCGAAGCACAACCGCAAAATGGGACATGTGACTTTGTTTAGTGATGTGCCGGATAAGGTTGAGGAGTTTGGGGAAGGGATGGATTTTTAGAGGAGAGGTATGCCATTAAAGTATTTTGAGATCAAAAACTTATTAAGAAGCCAGATAGGTTTAGTTGACTCCCTTACGGGAAAAGTTATGAAGTATGTATTATTGTATGGGATTTTATATGCGCTTTTTCTAATTGGTAGAGCTCAAGATCCAGATTCCTCAGGGGGACTTGTTGCTTTATTATTAATTATGGGAGTGCTTTATAGATTTAATTTTCTTTTTGAGAAAATTAATATTAAAAATTTAACGATAGCTTTTAGAAAAGGATATTTTTTAAATGACGAACATACGGAAATGTTAATTTCTGATATAGAATTATCGTTGAAAAAAATAAATAGTTTTGCAAATTGGAGTTGTGGTATTTTAGCAACTATTTCAATATTTGTGACTACAACCTATCTTAATTTTTTTAAAGATTCTATTCCTAAAGAAGAACTTTCAAAACTGTTAATTGATGAAAATGCTGGTTTGCAAAATGACTTGGTTGTTTTTTTAGCATTGTTGATGTTTCTGATAATTTTAGGATTACTAGGTTATTATCTTGCTGTTCAAGCCTTTACTTACGATATGCGATTTGTAAATACTATTTTAAAAAGCAGCCTTTACATTGATGAAGATGACATAATCATAGGTGGATTTTGGAAGAAGCTTGCGCACAGTTTAGATCATTTTATTTCGGGATTTTGATAAGTAGACGATATGAAAGGTGATCAATTGCTTCCTCCTCCCCATTCCCTCCCCGTCAGAATCAGACCGCTGAAACTTCCCGACGATGTGTTTCTGTTTGCGGGAAACCTTTGGGATTTTCTCCCATATCATTTATGAAAATAATATTTTTAAAAAAAGGAGACGATAGATGAATTTGAAAACTTATGGGATTGAATCTCTGGCGACAGAGAAGTTGAAAACCGATGAGTTTTCGCAGTTGACAGCTGACACGGTTTCAGCTTTGATAACTTTTGCCAAGGAGCACAAGCAGGAGCACTTGCTCACGACTCACGCTAGCCGTCTGGAAACGGCTTAGGCTAATTATCAGAGCGCGCCAAAGGGCAAAGCAGCATCGGCTGTGGTCAAGGACTTGGACGAGGTCGACCAAAAGCGTGACAATGCCTACCAAACGCTGGTCAATTTTGTAAAAGCCTACGCTCATGTTGACGGACAGGCGGTGGAGGCAGCCTACACCAAGCTGCGCAAAGCAAATTCGTTGCGGTTTATAAAGCCCGCCTCAGCGAGCAAGCCAATACAAGATTGGCCAAAGCAAGCAACAAAAACAAACCCTGCAAGCCGCTTACGACTACATCATTGACCTAGTCGCCGTCCTATCCCACGGCCAACCCGAACACTAAGACTACCAAAATCTCAAAGCCCAACTCAACACCATCAGGAAGAGATATAGGGCTAGTGGGAAGAAGAAAGTTACAAAACCAGAGGGTGAGAGTTGAGGAGGAAGTTTGAAAAAAGTAATTTACTTAATTACAGCCGTAATTACACTTTTATTAATAATATTGAGCTGTTCTTATTGGAATAGCATTGTTAATAACTTTGAAACTAAACCAGGTGATTACCTTATCCAATTACTGTGTATGTTGATTCCTGTATTAATATCATTATTTCTTTTTCATGTCGAGAGTTTGGAAAGGAAAGACGATCTGATTTTGCAAGAGCAACGTTTAGATAAACAAGAAGAAAATCAGAAACAAATGCAAGAAACTTTTGTAGAAATTACAAACATTTTAGATGCACAGAATACAAAACAAGAAAAGATGGGGGAATCTCTAGAAAAAACAGCGCTTGAGTTAAGACGAATAAGATTACCGAAGGGATTAGAATTTTTATATGAAAATATTGATCGTATTGAGGAATATATTCAGAGTGACTCAAGGGTTCAAAACACAATGAATGTCGTTGCTAGACATTATGCTATGGGAGAATTGCTAGAAAAGTGGAGGGAAATAGAGCTTGAGGAAGTTCCGCTAAAAATTAGAAGAGAGTTTGGAAACGCAAGATACTTTTTTGAAGATTATTCAAAATTACTATTTATTTCATATAATTTTTTGGTATCTCAAGAGAAAGATTTAGAAAAGAAAAATATTTTTGCTATTGGTTTTAATGCTTCAATTAGAATTGTAGACATGATTGCGATGGCATCAGAAAAATTAAATAGTCTACCTGATGAGAATCGGAAAGATATCAGTAAGGAAGATAGTCAATTACTATCTATTTATTATAACGATAGTAAAGAAAAAACTGTTGAAGCACTTGAAAAAAGAATTGAAAATTTTCATTCTAACCTGTTCAAGATGAAAGAAATGCTTTAAAGGAGAAACAACATGATCAACCGTTACTCTCGCCCTGAGATGGCGAACATTTGGAGTGAAGAAAATAAATACCGTGCTTGGCTTGAGGTGGAAATCTTGGCTGACGAGGCATGGGCTGAGTTGGGGGAAATCCCTAAGGAAGATGTGGCTTTGATTCGTGAGAAAGCGGACTTTGACATCGACCGTATTTTGGAGATTGAGCAGGAGACTCGTCACGACGTGGTGGCCTTCACACGTGCGGTTTCTGAGACTCTTGGTGAAGAGCGCAAGTGGGTCCACTATGGTTTGACTTCTACCGACGTGGTGGATACGGCTTACGGTTACCTCTACAAGCAGGCTAACGACATCATCCGTCGTGACCTTGAAAATTTCACCAACATCATCGCTGATAAGGCTAAGGAGCACAAGTTTACCATCATGATGGGTCGTACTCACGGTGTGCACGCTGAACCTACAACCTTTGGTCTGAAATTGGCGACTTGGTACAGCGAAATGAAGCGCAACATCGAGCGTTTTGAGCATGCGGCTGCTGGCGTCGAAGCTGGTAAGATTTCTGGTGCGGTTGGGAACTTTGCCAACATCCCACCATTCGTAGAGCAATATGTCTGCTACAAGTTGGGTATCCGTGCTCAAGAAATCTCTACACAGGTCCTTCCTCGTGACCTTCACGCTGAGTACTTTGCAGTTCTTGCCAGCATCGCGACTTCTATTGAACGCATGGCAACGGAAATCCGTGGTCTTCAAAAATCGGAACAACGTGAAGTAGAAGAGTTCTTTGCTAAAGGTCAAAAAGGGTCTTCAGCAATGCCTCACAAACGCAACCCTATCGGTTCTGAGAACATGACAGGTCTTGCGCGTGTCATCCGTGGTCACATGATTACAGCCTATGAGAACGTTGCACTTTGGCATGAGCGTGATATCTCTCATTCATCGGCTGAGCGTATCATCACACCAGATACGACCATCTTGATTGACTACATGCTCAACCGTTTTGGAAATATTGTCAAGAATTTGACGGTCTTCCCAGAAAATATGATCCGTAACATGAACTCTACGTTTGGTCTTATCTTTAGCCAACGTGCCATGTTGACCTTGATTGAAAAAGGGATGACCCGTGAGCAAGCCTATGACTTGGTGCAACCAAAAACAGCTCAATCGTGGGATAACCAAGTAGACTTCAAGCCACTTCTTGAAGCAGATCCCGAAGTAACATCGCGCCTCACGCAAGAAGAAATCGACGAAATCTTTAATCCTCTTTACTACACTAAACGAGTGGATGATATCTTTGACCGTCTTGGACTGGGTGATTAATTAAAAAATAAACAGCGAGATCAAAGCTCGCTGTTTATTTTTTATCGAAAAGACTTAGTCTTCTTTTCTTTTAGTGAGTCCATAAGCTGCTAGTGAGGCCATGAGTCCTGCGACTACTAGTCCTGCAGAATCGTGACTTCCTGTTTCAGGAAGTTTTTTCTCTGTTGCCACAGGAGCTGGACCTTTAGGAAGAGCTTTGTTTTCCTCAGCAGGAGCAGTTGATGGAGCTGGTTGGCTTGGGATTTCTAGTTTTGGTTTTTCTTCAGCAATAGCGGCTTGTCCGTTTTCATCGCCTACATGTGTTACCATAGTTCCGACTTCGACTATTTGAGTAACAGCTTCCTGTGCTACGACACTATTTACAAGTGTTTTCACTTCCTTGCCATCAACAGTGCTCACAGAGTAGAAGTTTGTACGGTGCCCGTTGACACCTTTAGCAATGACTTGTGTTTTTCCTTTGAGCAAGAGTGGATTTTCACGAGTCACTGTGGTAAATGGAATTTCTTCTTCTTGGATATCCAGTCTAGGTTTTGTTTCTGCAACTGGAGCAAGATCATGTTCATCGCCTACATGTGTTACCAGGGTTCCGACTTCAACAATTTGCGTAACTGCTTCTTTGGTTACAAGACTATCTACAAGTGTTTTCACTTCCTTGTCATCAACAGTGCTTACAGAGTAGAAGTTTGTACGGCGACCGTTGACACCTTTAGTAATGACTTGTGTTTTTCCTTTGAGTAAGAGTGGATTTTCACGAGTTACTGTGGTAAATGGAATTTCTTCTTCTTGGATATCCAGTCTAGGTTTTACCTCAGTAGTTGGTGCAAGACCACTTTCATCACCCTTGTGAGTTACAGGAGCGCCGACTTCAACCACTTGGTTTACAACTTCTTTGGTTACCTGGCTATCAAGGACTGTTTCTGTTGTTTTTCCATTTTCAGTGAGTACAGAGATGTAATGAGTTCGTTCACCTTTGACTCCTGCTGTAATAATATTTTCCTGACCAGCTGGGAGGTTAGGATTTTCTTTCTTGATAACTTCAAATGGAATTTCTTCAGTTCTTGTGATGAGTTCTGGACTGGTTTCAACATTGGCAGCCACTTCATTTTCATCCAGGCTTCCTGAATGGGTTGCAGCTGGTTTGAGGCCTTGAAGAGCAGCTTTGAGCTTACCTACTAGTGCGTCTAGTTCAGCTTGTTTGCTGCGGTTGAGGTTGTAATTTAGAGCTGTTTTAGCTGCGTCAAGGGCCTCAAGACTTTCTTTACTATATCCTTCTAAGTTTGTAGGAATTTTAGCTAATTCTTCGCGGAGAGCATTATAATTAGCACGGAAGTAGTCTTTGTTGTGGTCTGCAAAGGCAGTCATGAGTTCAAAGATTTCCTCTTCCTTGTACTCAGCGCTTGGTCTATCTGCCCAGATTGAAAGCATACTTCCGACTGTTGGAAGATCTACTTCAGGATATTTGGTAGAAGCTAGTTGATTGAATGGTGTTTTTCCAGTATTCTCAATAGCTTTCTTGAGGAAACCACCACCATCTTCTGGTTTTTGACCGAGAATGTAGTACCAGTCACCGTTGGTATTCAAGAACTTATAACCCTTGCTTGCTAGATATTGAGGTGATGCAAGGTTGTAGCCCCACCAGCCTTTAGACCAGTAAGAAATCAAGACATCTTTGTCAAACTGAACATCGTCTTTGTCCTCATAATAGAAGCCATCGTTGAAGGCCATTGGTTGAAGACCTCTCTCTTTGGCCATAGCAGCGAGGGTGTTGGCATATTCGGCAAATTTTCCATAGAGTTGATACCATTTGAGGTAGTACCAGCCTTGAGCATTAGTCGCGTCGTTAGCGTATTCGTCAGTACCATAGTTGAAAATCTTTGATTTATCAGCAAAGTAATCCATATACTTACCGATAAGGGCTTTGGTAAAGTTAAGGGCTTCTTGATTTTCAAGGTCCATCGTGGTTTTTGAAACTTTATCAAAGTTTGCTTGAGGATTCGCGATGCCAAGTTTTTCCATGGCAACCAGCATAGCATCCATATGCCCTGGGCTATTAATAGCTGGAATCAGACCAATACCTTTTTCCTTAGCGTATTTAACAAGCTCTGTCACTTCTGCCTGTGTTAGTGCAGTTCCGTTTGGATCATCGTAGTAAGCTTTTGTTCCTTCGATAATAGCTTTTTTAACGTCATCACTAGCATAGGTTTTTCCGTTGGCAGTAATGGTCATATCATCGAGTAGGAAGCGAAGTCCGTCATTTCCTAGAAGGAGATGAACATCAGAATATCCGAGCTCACTGGCCTTATCTACGATGCGTTTGAGTTGGTCAAGAGTAAAGTATTTGCGTCCAGCATCGATTGAGATTACCTTGTTTTTGGCAAGTTTTTCAACCTCACGTTTAGCATCTTCTTCTTTTTGAGCTTCTGGTGTGAAGGTCAAATTGCTGACTGCTTCTTGAAGTTTTGCAATTGCTTGGTCAATCGTGTCTTGTTGGGCACGGCTGAGGTTGCTATCAAGTGAACGGATGACTTTTGCCGCTTCGTTAACCGCTGCGACGCTTTCTGCAGTATAACGGTTAAGGTCTTTTGGTACCTCGTTAAGTGCTTTTTCTGCAGACTCATAATCAGCTGCGAAGTATTCAGCGTTAGAATTTGCGAATTGACGCATGAGTTTGAAGAGGCGTGATGGTGAATAACGTGCAGATGGAGTGTCAGCCCAAGCAGCTACCATACCACCGATGATTGGGATATCAGCTCCTTCTGTTTTTGGTACAGAAGTGATTGGTGTGTTTTTAATACCATTGAGCCCCTGATCGAGATTGTACCAGCCTTGGCCATCAGCGTTTCGTCCAAGAACGTAGTACCAAGCATCGTTAGTGTTTAGGATTTGGTGACCTTTTTCTACTAGAAGTTTAGAAGAAGCGACGTCGTAACCTCCCCAACCACCAGTCCACATTGAAACGATGATATCTTTGTCAAAAGTTCCGAAGCTAGTATCACTATTGTAGTAGATACCATCATTGAAGGCCATTGGTTTTAGACCGTGTGATTTTACAATACGAGCTAGGTCATTGGCGTAGGCAATAAATTTTTCATATCCTTTTACAGGGTAGCCTTCGTTTGGATAGTATTTATCAGCTTGAAGAACGCTCCAACCTTTAGCGTTTGTTGCATCGTTGGCATATTCATCCAGTCCGATGTTGAAAATTTCAGTCTTTTTCGCGAAATAAGCAGCATATTTATCGATAAGGGCTTTTGTAAAAGCGACCGCTTGTTCGTTGTCAAGATCGACAGTACGAGCTGATTCCTTCCCAAAATAGCTAAAGTTAGGGTTTTGGATTCCCAATTCTTTCATGGCATTGAGGATTGCATCCATGTGACCAGGACTATTTACTGTCGGAATGAGACCGATGCCTTTATCTTTGGCATAGTTAATCAGATCTGTCATTTGACTTTCTGTTAAGTGATTGCCGTTTGGATCGTTGTAATAATCATTTGTACCTTTTTCAATGGCACGTTTGACATCGTCACTCGCATAGGTCTTGCCGTTAGCTGTGATGCTCATATCGTCCAACATGAAGCGGAGTCCATCATTTCCGACTAACAGGTGTAAATCAGTGTAGCCATAATGTTTCGCTTTATCGATGATTTCCTTGAGTTGTTCTGGTGAGAAATATTTACGTCCAGCATCAATAGAAACAATTTTCTTTTTCGCTAGTTTTTCATTTACAGTTGTAGCACGTTCCTTTCCTGCCTCTGTTGCCAGTTTGTCAGCCTCTGCTTTCGCTTCATCTTTTTTAGCATCTTTTTCAGCTGGTTTATCCTTGTCAGTCTTGTCTGTATTTGACTCTTTAGAATCAGCCTCTTTCTTAGGGCTAGCTTCTTCTGCCTTTTTATTAGCAGTTTCTTTTTCAGCAGAAGTTGGAGTTACCACTTCTGCTTTATCACTAGGAGTTGAACTAACTTCCTCTTGTGGTTTTTCTTCTGTTTTTGGACGACTAACTACCTTATCAGTAGCTGGAATTTCTGTTTCTACAGTTTTTGGAGCTTCTGGTTGAAGCTCTGCTTTAGGTGTTTCCTCAGTCCGATTTTCGGATGATTGAGGGGAATTAGAAACCGTATGGATGGTCGGTTGGTTTTCTGTAGTAGGAGTAACTCCATCGGCTGCAACAGTCTGTGCTTGGAAGGCGAATCCAATTAGAACAGAAGCTGCTCCTACAGCGTATTTACGAATAGAAAAACGCTGTTGTTTTTCATGTTTCATTGCAAAACCTCCTGATTGCATTGTTATATTGATAGCGTTTACATAAATCAACACCTTTATTTTATTTCTTATATTAACGAGAGTCAAGAGGAGATGACAAAAAACTATAATAAGTATAAAAAAATATAAAATTTAAACTTAAGATTTCAGATTGGTCGGAAAAGATACATATATATATCTAGTAGAATCTTTTTGGTTCTATTTCTATAAAATACTCCACAAATTATAGAATCTTCCAAAAATAGGTAAGCGCTACCTTTTTGGTGTGGTATAATAAGTATAGAAAAAGCCCAAGCGTTTAGGCTCAGGCTTTCTTCTTAGTGATCACGGTCACATGAAATGAATTTGATTTTGTAGTAATCCGCTCGTTTATATGTTTCGCTGAATGCGAGAACTTGACCAGTAGACTCTAGTTTAGTAGTCTTGGTTTGTAAAACGGTTGGGAATTGTTCATCGACTCCGAGGACCGAAGCCGCATGTTCTGGAGTTGGAAATGCTATTTCATTGATTTCTTCAAAATGTTCATCATTCATGTGAATGTGGTAATCCAATTTGAAACGGTTATAGATAGAGCTATAATATTCAAGATTTGGATAATTTGCGTTGATGTATTGTTCTGGAATGTAAGATGTATGGTAGATGTAGACAACACCACCTGTTTCGCGTACGCGTTCAATCTTGTAGTAGAACTGATCTCCGCGTAGTCCGAGTTTTTCTAAGTAGCTTAGTTTGTTTCCACGCTCAATAGAAAGGACGGTAACTTTATCATCTTTAGTTTCAAAAACTTCTACATCTGAAAACTCTACGAGTTTATGTTTGCGTGCGCGTGAAACGAATGTACCCTTTCCTTGTTGACGGACAATATAGCCATCCTTGGCAAGGTCGTTTAAGGCGCGGACAACTGTGATAGAACTCACATCATACATTGCAATCAATTCAGCTTCAGTGTAGAATTTATCTCCACTGGCAAATTGACCAGAAATGATTTTGTTCTTTAACTCATCTTTAATATATTGATACTTTGGAATTGCCATATTTTCACCTCGATTTTCCTTCTCCGTTAAAGATTTTACCATAAAACTGGAAAGAATAGTAGCCTTTTGAATAAAAAAATTAGAATAATAGGCTATAAGGTTAATTTACATAGGAATAAATAGAAAAATCTACATTTTTATACATGGTGCTAAAATGTTGTTATGACTATAGATTACGAGATTTTTATAATTTTTTTGTGTAAAATTTAGTGAAAAATGAAAAAAATCGTGAAAACCTATTGACAAATGCAAGATATTGAGATATATTTACTATATCAACAAATGAAAGCGTAAACTTTAGTTGTCAGAAGGTAAGAACATGACACGATTTGAGATACGAGATGATTTTTATCTCGATGGAAAATCATTTAAGATTTTATCTGGCGCCATTCATTATTTTAGGGTTCCTCCAGAAGATTGGTATCATTCGCTCTATAACTTGAAGGCTCTTGGTTTTAATACAGTAGAGACTTATGTGGCCTGGAATTTACACGAGCCTCGTGAGGGTGAGTTTCACTTTGAAGGAGCTCTGGATTTGGAGCGATTTCTTGAGACGGCACAAGATTTGGGTCTCTACGCTATCGTTCGTCCCTCTCCCTTCATCTGTGCGGAGTGGGAATTCGGTGGCTTACCAGCCTGGCTCTTAACAAAGAATATGAGACTTCGTTCCTCAGATCCTGCTTATATTGAAGCTGTCGGTCGCTACTATGACCAGCTCTTGTCACGCTTGGTGCCACATTTGTTGGACAATGGTGGCAATATCCTCATGATGCAGGTTGAAAATGAGTATGGTTCTTATGGAGAAGATAAGGCTTATCTGAGAGCAATTCGACAGTTGATGGAAGAGCGTGGCGTAACCTGTCCTCTCTTTACATCAGATGGTCCATGGAGAGCTACTCTGAAAGCTGGAACCTTAATCGAAGATGACCTCTTTGTAACAGGAAACTTTGGTTCTAAAGCTCCGTACAATTTTTCACAGATGCAGGAATTCTTTGATGAACATGGCAAGAAATGGCCACTCATGTGTATGGAGTTCTGGGATGGCTGGTTCAATCGTTGGAAGGAACCGATTATCACACGGGATCCGAAAGAATTAGCAGAAGCTGTTCGAGAGGTTTTGGAACAAGGCTCTATCAATCTTTACATGTTCCACGGTGGTACAAACTTTGGCTTCATGAATGGTTGCTCAGCTCGAGGGACTTTGGACCTACCACAAGTTACATCTTATGATTATGATGCCCTTCTAGATGAGGAAGGAAATCCAACTGCCAAATATCTGGCAGTCAAGAAGATGATGGCAACACATTTTCCAGAGTATCCGCAGCTGGAACCACTCTACAAAGAGAGTATGGAGTTGGATGCTATTCCACTAGTTGAAAAAGTTTCCTTGTTTGAAACCTTGGATAGCTTGTCAAGTCCAGTAGAAAGCCTCTATCCTAAAAAGATGGAGGAGTTGGGACAAAGCTATGGCTATCTACTCTATCGAACAGAAACAAACTGGGATGCAGAAGAAGAAAGACTTCGTATCATTGACGGTCGAGATAGAGCTCAGCTTTATGTCGATGGTCAGTGGGTCGAAACCCAATATCAGACAGAGATTGGGGAAGATATTTTTTATCAAGGTAAAAAGAAAGCGCTATCCAGGTTAGATATCTTGGTAGAAAATATGGGGCGTGTCAACTATGGACACAAGTTCTTAGCAGATACGCAACGTAAGGGAATTCGGACAGGGGTTTGTAAGGATTTACACTTCTTACTAAACTGGAAACACTATCCACTCCCACTAGACAATCCTGAGAAAATTGATTTTTCAAAAGGATGGACAGAAGGACAACCAGCCTTTTACGCTTATGACTTTACAGTCCAAGAGCCAAAAGATACTTACCTAGACTTGTCTGAGTTTGGTAAGGGAGTTGCCTTTGTCAATGGGCAGAACCTAGGACGTTTTTGGAACGTCGGCCCAACCCTCTCGCTTTATATTCCTCATAGCTATCTAAAGGAAGGTGCTAACCGCATCATTATCTTTGAAACAGAAGGTGAATATAAAGAAGAGATTTATTTAACTCGTAAACCTACACTAAAACACATAAAGGGGGAAAATTTATGACAATTGTAGGATGCCGTATCGATGGACGTTTGATCCACGGACAAGTAGCCAATCTTTGGGCTGGAAAACTAAATGTTTCACGTATTATGGTTGTGGATGACGAAGTTGTCAACAACGACGTTGAAAAGAGTGGTTTGAAATTAGCGACACCACCAGGTGTGAAATTGAGTATTTTGCCAATTGAGAAAGCGGCAGCCAATATTCTTGCTGGAAAATACGATAGCCAACGTCTCTTTATCGTGGCTCGTAAACCAGACCGCTTCCTTGGTTTGGTAGAAGCAGGTGTACCACTTGAAACCCTTAATGTTGGGAATATGTCTCAAACACCAGAAACACGTTCTATCACACGTTCTATCAACGTAGTGGACAAGGATGTGGAAGACTTCCACAAACTGGCAGAAAAAGGTGTTAAACTTACTGCTCAAATGGTTCCAAATGATCCAGTTTCAGACTTTTTGAGCTTATTAAAATAGGAAAAAATTTTTAGGAGGTCATTGTTATGATACAATGGTGGCAAATTTTACTTCTCACTTTGTACTCAGCTTATCAAATCTGTGATGAGTTGACGATCGTTTCATCTGCAGGTTCCCCTGTATTTGCTGGTTTCATTACTGGTTTAATCATGGGAGATTTGACAACTGGTTTGTTTATCGGTGGTAGCTTGCAGTTATTTGTACTTGGGGTTGGTACCTTCGGTGGTGCTTCTCGTATTGACGCAACTTCTGGTGCGGTTCTTGCAACAGCTTTCTCTGTTTCACAAGGAATCGCTACAGACCTTGCGATTACAACAATCGCCGTTCCAGTAGCAGCGCTCTTGACTTACTTCGACGTTCTTGGACGTATGACAACTACTTTCTTCGCTCACCGTGTAGATGCTGCAATCGAACGCTTTGACTATAAAGGTATCGAACGTAACTACCTACTTGGTGCGATTCCATGGGCTCTATCTCGTGCCCTTCCAGTCTTCTTTGCCCTTGCCTTTGGTGGTGCCTTTGTTCAAGGAGTAGTAGACTTGGTTAAACAATACCAATGGGTTGCAGATGGTTTGACTCTTGCAGGTCGTATGCTTCCAGGTCTTGGATTTGCAATCTTGCTTCGTTACCTTCCAGTTAAACGTAACCTCCACTACCTTGCTATGGGATTTGGTTTGACAGCTATGTTGACTGTTCTTTACTCATATGTAACAGGTCTTGGTGGCGCTGTTGCAGGTGTTATCGGTACTCTACCTAAAGATGTTGCTGAAAAAATTGCTTTTGTGAACAACTTCAAAGGATTGTCTATGATTGGTATCTCTATCGTAGGTATCTTCCTTGCAGTGCTTCACTTCAAAAATAGCCAAAAAGTAGCTGTAGCAGCACCTTCTACACCATCAGAAAGTGGGGAAATCGAAGATGACGAATTCTAATTACAAACTAACAAAAGAAGATTTTAATCAAATCAACAAACGTAGCTTGTTTACTTTCCAATTAGGTTGGAACTACGAACGTATGCAAGCTTCTGGTTACCTTTACATGATCTTGCCTCAATTGCGTAAAATGTATGGGGATGGAACTCCTGAATTGAAAGAAATGATGAAAGTTCATACTCAATTCTTCAATACTTCACCATTCTTCCACACTATTATCGCTGGTTTTGACCTTGCCATGGAAGAAAAAGATGGTGTAGGTTCAAAAGATGCCGTTAACGGTATCAAGACAGGTTTGATGGGACCATTTGCTCCTCTTGGAGATACAATCTTTGGTTCACTTGTACCTGCTATCATGGGATCTATCGCAGCAACTATGGCTATCGCTGGCCAACCATGGGGTATCTTCCTTTGGATCGCAGTTGCAGTTGCTTATGACATCTTCCGTTGGAAACAATTGGAATTTGCCTACAAAGAAGGGGTTAACCTTATCAACAACATGCAAAGTACTTTGACAGCTTTGATTGACGCTGCATCTGTACTTGGTGTCTTCATGATGGGTGCTCTTGTAGCAACAATGATCAACTTTGAGATTTCTTACAAATTGCCAATCGGTGAAAAGATGATTGACTTCCAAGATATCTTGAACTCAATCTTCCCACGCTTACTTCCAGCAATCTTTACTGCCTTTATCTTCTGGTTGCTTGGTAAGAAAGGTATGACTTCTACTAAAGCTATCGGTATCATTATCGCTCTTGCAGTAGGTCTTTCATTCATCGGTAAATTCTTGCTTGGAATGGGCGCATAATCTATGGCTAAATCATTAATTTTGGTGAGTCACGGTCGTTTCTGTGAAGAGCTTAAAGGTAGCACTGAAATGATCATGGGCCCACAAGAAAATATTCATGCAGTGCCTCTTCTTCCGGAAGATGGCCCAGAAGACTTCACTGCAAAATTTGAAGCTGCTATTGAAGGTTTGGATGATTTCCTTGTCTTTGCGGATCTTCTTGGTGGTACACCATGTAACGTGGTAAGCCGTTTAATCATGGAAGGTCGTGATATTGACCTTTACGCAGGGATGAATCTTCCAATGGTGATTGAATTTATCAATGCGAGCCTTACAGGTGCAGATGCGGACTATAAGAGTCGTGCTGCAGAAAGCATTGTGAAAGTCAATGACTTATTAGCTGGCTTCGATGATGACGAAGATGAATAAGATGTGACAACGTGAAAATCACAGGGAAAATAGGCGATAAGAGGATGGAGCGATGCTCCGACGATAATCGGTCTTTTTCCCAAAGATTTTAGTTGGAACTCGATTCAATAAGATGTGATATCGTGAAAATCGTTAGAACATTTTATATAGAATATACATGGGAATGGGGCTTACTCCCATTCCCATATTTAATAGAAAAAGAGGAACTCAATGCTACATTATACAAAAGAAGACTTGCTCGAATTGGGCGCAGAAATCACTACACGTGAAATCTACCAACAGCCTGATGTCTGGAAAGAAGCTTTTGAATCTTATCAAGCAAAAGGTGAAGAAATTGCTGCCTTCCTGCAAGGGATTGCTGATAAACATGACTATATCAAGGTTATCTTGACAGGTGCTGGGACTTCTGCTTATGTGGGAGATACCTTGGTACCTTACTTTAAGGAAGTCTATGACGAACGCAAATGGAATTTCAATGCTATTGCGACAACAGATATCGTTGCCAATCCAGAAACTTATTTGAAAAAAGATGTGACAACTGTACTTGTATCCTTTGCTCGTAGTGGGAACTCGCCTGAAAGTGTGGCGACTGTTGATTTGGCCAAAGCCTTGGTGGATGAGCTTTATCAAGTGACGATTACTTGTGCGGCGGACGGTAAGTTGGCTCTTCAAGCTCATGGAGATGACCGCAATCTCTTGCTTTTGCAACCAGCTGCTTCCAATGATGCTGGCTTTGCCATGACTTCTAGCTTTACGTCTATGATGTTGACAGCTCTCTTGGTCTTTGATTCTACAGAATTTGCTGTTAAGTCTGAACGTTTTGAAGTTATATCTAGTCTTGCTCGTAAAGTTCTAGACAATGCAGAAGATGTCAAAGAGCTTGTTGACCTCGACTTTAACCGTGTCATCTATCTAGGCGCTGGTCCTTTCTTTGGACTTGCTCATGAAGCTCAGCTCAAGATTTTGGAATTGACAGCTGGTCAAGTTGCGACCATGTATGAAAGCCCAGTCGGCTTCCGTCACGGTCCAAAATCTCTGATCAACGAAGATACAGTTGTCTTGGTCTTTGGTACAACGACAGACTACACTCGTAAGTACGACTTAGACTTGGTTCGTGAAGTTGCTGGTGATCAGATTGCTCGTCGTGTTGTGCTTTTGAGTGATCAAGCCTTTGGACTTGAAAATGTCAAAGAAGTGGCCCTTGGTTGTGGCGGTGTCTTGAATGATATTTACCGTGTCTTCCCTTACATTGTTTATGCCCAACTCTTCGCCTTATTGACTTCACTCAAGGTAGAAAATAAACCTGATACACCTTCTCCTACAGGTACCGTAAACCGTGTGGTACAAGGTGTTATCATTCACGAATATCAAAAGTAAGACAGTGTTTATGAATTCTTGACAAGAGGATTTGTAAACTATCAGATAAACCATAGATTGTCAGTAGGCTTTCTATGGTTTGTTTGCTTGAGAGAAATAGTAAAAGGAGAAGAGAATGAAAGCATACACAGAGCGTGTATTTGGAAATGTTGAGGGCAAGGATGTCTTGGCCTATCGCTTTGAGACAGACGGTGGCTACCAGCTTGAGGTTATGACTTATGGTGCGACCATCTTGCGCTATGTCACACCTGACAAGGCTGGAAATTTTGCCAATGTTATCTTGGGTTTTGATGATTTTGATAGCTATGTAGGCAATAGCCCCAAACATGGAGCTAGCGTAGGTCCTGTAGCAGGACGTATTGCAGGTGCGACCTTTGAGCTAAATGGCAAGACCTATGACCTTGAAGTCAACAATGCTAGCAACTGTAACCATAGTGGTTCAACTGGTTGGGATTCTAGCTTGTTTGAACTAGTTGAAGTAAGCGAACATGGCTTGACCCTCTACACAGAGCGTACAGATGGGACAGGAGGATTTCCTGGAAATCTCAAGATTTGGATTAGTTACTATTTGGAAGAAACTGGTGCCTACGAAATCAGCTACAAGGTAACGACCGATCAGGATACGCTGGTTAATCCAACCAATCACAGCTACTTCAACTTGTCTGGTGATTTCACACAGACAATTGACCGCCATGTCTTCCAACTAAACACAGAGGGCATTTATCCAATCGCTCCCGACGGTGTTCCGGCTAAAACTCCAGATGCTAATCGTGATGTGGTTAAACACATCTACAATGGTGCCTTGTTGAAAGACATCTTTGCAGAGGATGATGAGCAAATCCAACTGGTATCTGGTTTGGATCATCCATTCGCTCTTCCTGCAGGTCATGACAATGCTGGTTTCCTTTATGACCAAAATTCAGGTCGCTTCCTGCTTTTCAAGACAGAGGCTCCATGCTTTGTAGTCTACACAGCAAACTTTGTGGATGAGAGTGTCATCATAGGAGGTCAGCCAATGGTACAGCACAATGGGATTGCCCTTGAAGCGCAGGCTTTACCAGATGCCATTCATAGCGACCTCAAAGACAAAGTTATTCTTAAAGCCGGTCAAACCTTTACAAGCAAGACACGTTATGAGCTTGTTGTGAAATAAAAATTTAGAAATATGATAGGTGTTCCAGAAGTTAGGTATCTAATTTTAGGAATGCCTTTTATTATTCCCTTATTTGCATATCTATCCCTAGAATCTTTTAAAAAGTTGATGTATAATGGGAAGAGTTGTATATTTTGCTATAAATTAATATACTAATTTAAAAATGTAAAAAGAGGGGAATATGAATTTCAAAACTAGTGGAGAAAAAAGACAGAATTTCTCATTGAGAAAATTGGCAGTTGGCCTTGTATCTGTAGCAGTTGCGTGTTTCTTTTTGATGGGAACTGGCCTACAGACTGTATCTGCCCAAGAATCTCATGCCGTTAATTATACTTATGTTTTAGAGTCGGATTTGACTGATGAAGAGAAGACTCTCTTAGTTACATCCCTACCACAAGTAGCGGAAGAAACAGATGCTACCTACTATCTTGTTTATCGAGCAAATCAAGTACTACCCAACACAGGAGCTAGCTCTTCTCTAGGAACTGCTGCCTTAGTGGCAGGCCTTAGTTTGCTGGTCGTAGTGGTTCTTAAGGGACGTGATGGCAAGAGCAAGATTAGTCGATTCTTGTTAGTAACCAGTCTAGGAAGCCAGTTGCTGTCTCCAACTGTCCTTGCCTTGACTAGCGAAACACTAGCTGCTTATAACACTCAACTATCGGTTCAGGCAGGAGATGCCTTGCCAGCCCCGGTTGATATTCCTGGTTATACATACATAGGATATGTGAAAAATAAAGTAGACGTTGTTAAGCAATCAGATAAACAGAAGGCGCATGACAGCAAGTCTAACTTAGAAAATGTAGATAGCTCAACGATAGAGGAACAACAAGGAGGAACACCTTCTCCTATAGAGTCTCAACTACAAAAAAACAATGAAACTGTAGTGCAAGCAAAGGGGAGCCAAGAGCCGGGTCATGAGGGCGATGCCCTAGTTCAACCCGTTCAACCGACTTATACAGAACCCGTTAGCACCCAAGGAACACAAGAGTCAGGTCATGAAGGCGAGGCTCTAGTTCAACCAGTGCAACCTGCCTACACAGCCCCAATCAGTACTCAAGGTACACAAGAGTCAGGTCATGAAGGCGAATCCCTAATCCAAGCAGAGCAGCCGTCTTATACAGCCCCAATTAGTACCCAAGGTACGCAAGAGCCAGGTCATGAGGGCGATGCCCTAGTTCAACCAGTGCAACCGACTTATACAGAACCCGTTAGCACCCAAGGTACACAAGAGCCCGGCCATGAGGGTGAAGCTCTAGTTCAACCAGTTCAACCAGCGTATACAGACCCAATTAGCACTCAAGGCACACAAGAGTCAGGTCATGAAGGCGAATCCCTGGTTCAATCAGAACTACCAGTTTACACAGGTCCTCAGGAGGGAGCTCCAGTTGAGCCAACAGTGCCAGAGTCTACAGAAGTTGTTAGCAGTAAGGGCACGCAAGAGCCCGGCCATGAGGGTGAAGCCTTAGTTCAACCCGTTCAGCCATCTTACACAGCTCCAATTAGTATCCAAGGTACGCAAGAGCCCGGTCATGAGGGCGAGGCTCTAGTTCAACCCGTTCAACCAGCCTACACAGCATCGATCAGTACTCAAGGCACACAAGAGTCAGGTCATGATGGTGAGGCTCTAGTTCAACCCGTTCAACCAGCGTATACAGATCCAATCAGCACTCAAGGTACCCAAGAGTCGGGTCACGAGGGTGAGGCTGCTGTAGTAGAGACTCTTCCTGAACTGCCTTTGACAAGCAATCATCGTACAGTAACAGAAACCATTCCTCATGAAACTGAAGAAATTGAAGATGCGACTATCTTAAAAAATCATCGAGAAATTGCTCAGGAAGGAAAAGCCGGTTTACGGACAATCGAGTATGAAGATTATCTCGTAGATGGTAAGGTGGAAGCTAGCAAGGAAATCTCACGTACAGAAGTAGAACCAACCAAAGAGATTGTCAAGGTTGGTAGTCTTGTTAAAACCAAACCAACAGTTGAAATTACTAATCTGGTTAAAGATGAGAGCAAAAAAGCTGTAGCAGTCACCTATCACTTAGATGACCAAACGTCTGCTTTTGTTAAGGCCAAGGCTCAAATTTTTCAAAATGGAATACTAATTAAAGAAGTGGATTTGAAAGACTTATCCGTTCAGCAAACGATTGATGGTTTGGACTACTATACTCCTTATACAATTAAGACTTACTTGACCTATAATCTAGGTCAATCTGATCAGGAAAATACAGAAGTATCAACGAAAGATTTTCAATTGGACTATAAGAAAATTGAAATCAAAGATGTGGATGAAGTGGGGCTCTATGGTAAGGAAGATGGTCACTACCGTCGCTATCTGAATTTATCAGAAGTACCAAGTGATTTGTCACCTTATTTTGTCAAAGTCAAATCAGATAAGATGAAAGAAATGTTGCTACCAGTGAGCTCTATTAAGGAAACAGAGGATGGGAAGTACAAGGTAACCGTTGCCTTCAATGAACTGGTTCAAGAGAAAGATTCAGCATACAAGGATAACTATAGCTTCACAGTTGATAAGCAAAAGATTGCCAAGGACGGTGTCTATACTTCCTTCAAGAAACTGATTGCTGCCATGCAAGGTAATCTAGCTGGAACCTTTAAACTTGGAGCTGATATGACAGCTGATGAAGTGGCCTTAGCTAAGGGACAAACCAGCTATGTGACAGGCACTTTCACTGGTAATCTTATCGGTGCGAGTGACGGTAAGCCGTTTGCGATTTATGACCTCAAGACAGCCTTGTTTGATAACTTGACCAAGGCTACTGTGAAAGATATTGACCTTAAAGCAGTAGCGATTAAGAGTCAAGATGACACAGCCAGCCTAGCAAAAGTAGCTACTAATAGTCAGATTAGTAATGTAGCTGTAGAAGGTCAATTGACAGGTAGCAAGTCAGTTGCAGGTTTGGTAGCCAAGGCTCAAGATACAGAAATTACTAATAGTTCCTTTACAGGTAGCATTCAGGCCAAGCATACGGATGCTTCTCCTTACTATGTGGGAGGTATAGCAGGACTCTTATCTGGTACTAAGGCTAAGATTGATAAGGTAGCTGTTGATACAAGTATTTCTAGCAATGCTCGCAACAATGACCAATTTGCTGGAGGTATTGTAGGGAAAGTTCAAAGTGGTGCTTTGGTCTCTCATGCACTAGCAAGTGGAACCATCCTCAATACGACAACCTATCCACGTATCGGAGGTATAGCTGGCTCTACATGGCAAAATGGCCGTATCCATCATGTCGTTAGCATGGTTAATACTGGAGATGGTTATGGCATCACAGGAGACCAATATAAGGGAGCGGACATCAAAGATGCCAGCACTGCTGTTGAGAACAAGAAGGCTGATCTCTATGCGGCCCCAATCACCCAAGACCAGGCCAGAGAAAAGGTTCAGTCTTATGGGATGACAGTGACACTAAACGATACAGGTCAAACACTTAAGGCCAATCAGCACAGTGTGGACTATACTCAGTTAAGTCAAGGCCAAGCTAGTCGAAAAGTTGCTTATCACAATATCGAGAAATTGATGCCTTTCTATAACAAAGAGTTAGTGGTTCACTATGGAAATCAAGTTGATCCTACTGATAAGCTTTATACTACAGAACTGCTGGATGTCGTACCAATGAAGGACAATGACATCATCACAGATATTCAGGCGAATAAAGTAGCTATCAATAAACTGATGTTGCATTTTGCTGATAATACAATCAGTTATCTGGATGTCACCTACAAAGAAAACTTCAAAAATACACAAATTGCAGAGTACAGCGTAGCAGGTAAAAACTTTATCTTTACACCAGAGGCCTTTTTATCTGACTATACAAAAGTGACCAATCAAGTTCTAGCAGATTTGCAAGGGGTCGAATATGACTCGGCAGCCATGAGAAGAGTTCTGGGTATTGAGGCAGATGCGTCGCTTGATCCGCTATATTTGGATAAAGAATTCGAAAAAGTTCAGGCTAATATCGGCGAACATCTCCGTAAAGTGCTAGCCATGGACAAGTCTATCAATACGATGGGAGATAGTGTAGCAACCTACATCAGCGAAAAAATCAAAAACAACAAGGAAGCTTTCTTGCTTGGTTTGACTTACCTCAATCGCTGGTACAATATCAACTATGATCACATCAATACCAAGGATCTCAATACCTATAAGTTTGACTTTGATGGCAATAGCACAGCTTCAACCTTGGATACCATCATTGCCCTAGGTCAGAGCGGTATGGAAAATCTCAAGGCATCAAATAATATAAGTGCCTATGAAACAACACTAGCAGCTGCAAAAGGTCGCAAGACAGTGACGGATTTACTAGAGTCTTACAGAAAACTCTTCCTACCAACTAAAACCAATAATGAATGGTTGAAGACGAATACCAAGGCCTATATCGTAGAGAGTAAATCAGCGATTCCAGAAGTGCGTGCTAAACAAGAGTCAGCAACACCAGATAGTAACTATATGCTGGGAGTCTATGACCGTATTACGGCACCAAGTTGGAAATTAAAAAACATGCTCCTACCTTTATTAACATTGCCAGAAGAAGATGTTTATGTGATTTCAAATCTTTCTACCTTGGCCTTTGGTGGCTACGAACGCTACCGTGATCGTGTCAATAATACAGTCTTATCAGGAGAAGAATTGCGTCAGTATGTCCGTGCTAAGGTCAACCAGTCGGCTGAATGGCAACGAGACCACTACGATATCTGGTACCACTTCCTTTCACCAGAATACAAAGAAAAACTCTTCCGTTCAGTCATGGTTTCAGATGGCTTTGGTATGAAAGATAGCAATAGCAAGTATTACTGGGCTACCCTGTCTGATAAGTCCATTGCTTCTATCTACAACTTCTTTGGACCAACTGGTAAGTGGTATGGGGAAAGTAAAGGAGCTGGAGCCTATGCCAACGGTTCTGAGGTCCGCTATGTCAGCGACCGCTTGTTGGATAAATACGGAACATCTGTCTATACTCATGAAATGGTTCACAATTCTGACGGACATATTTACTTTGAAGGAAAAGGTCGTCGTGAAGGATTGGGAGCAGAGTTGTATGCCTTAGGACTGTTGCAATCTGCTGACAGTCTAGATAAGGATGCTATTGTCTTGAATACTCTCTATAAAGGGGATAAGGATTCACCAACTCGCTTGCATACTTATGATCCGACAAGTCGCTTTACATCAGCCGCAGCCTTGCAAGAGTATGTGCACGGTATGTACGATGTCTTGTATACCTTGGATGCTATGGAAGCCAATGCCATTTTAACTAAGTCAAATGATGTTAAGAAAAAATGGTTTAGAAAAATAGAGAATTTCTACATTGAGGACAAGTACCATAAACAAACTCATGCTGGAAACTCTGTTCGTCCATTGACAGATGCTGAAGTAAGTAAACTAACCAGTCTTGATGCCTTGATTGACAATGATATCATCAACCGTCGGGCTTACCGTGATAAGAGCGACTATACTCGTAATGGCTATCATCTGATCAGCATGTTCTCACCGATTTATGCTGCCCTCAGTAATCCAAAGGGTGCGCCTGGTGACATCATGTTTAGAAAGACAGCCTACGAATTGTTGGCAGAAAAAGGTTACCAAGATGGCTTCTTACCATATGTATCCAACCAATACGCAGAAGAAGCTAAACGTAATGGGGACATTACCTATTCAGATTGGCTCCGAAAAGATGTGGGCCTCATAACTGATAGCCTCGTATTGAAAAATGTCTTTGCCAACAAATACGGTTCATGGGCTGATTTCAAGAAGGATATGTTTGATCAACGTATTCACAAGCAAGATCAGTTGAAACCAATCACCATTCAGTACGAACTTGGTGTACCAAACAGCAGCAAGGAGATTACAATCCGTTCAGCTGCTCAAATGCAAGAACTCATCGATCAAGCAGTGGCAAAAGATGTGGCTAACATTGACCGTACGACAAGCCATGCTCCTGCAAGTTGGGTCCACTTGTTAAAACAAAAAATCTACAATGCCTATCTACGTAGCACAGATGATTTCAGAGAATCGATTTACAAACAATAAGAAAACTCCCTCAGAATATTCTGTCTAAGCCAGTCCATCTTGCAGACGGTCAGTCTTTGTGATAGAATAGCATAAAGTCCTTTTGAGGGGGAACTTGCTAGGAAAGCCCCAAGCATTGTAACGGATGAACCACCCTCACCTTTTTGTGAGGGTGGTTTTTCGTTTGTAAGCAGAAAATAAGAGAGAAAGAGTGTATAGCATGTCGAGAATTGTTACCATCCATCCAGTCAAGGAAATCCATCGCTATGGCTTTGAGAGTACCCAGGTCTATCGAGCCCGTATAGCACGACATCTGGGTTTGGAATATGTCCACCTTGTGTCAAGTCCTCAGCTTCGTCCTGATTGGAAGAAAGACTTGATCAAGTTAGGATTTTTAGAAAAGGAACTGCTCTGTGTTCCGCATAGTTTTTCAGATATAGGCCATGCAGACTTATCAGTGAAACCAGAAAGTCTAACGCTAGCAGACGGAGATCAGGTGGAACTCAATGCAGACGGTTTTGTGGCCTCTGTTACCCTAGGAGATGGCTCAGGCAGATATTACTACACTAAGGGTCCCTTCTTGTTTGAAGATTTCAAGGAAAAGGAACTTCGTTGGTATCATGAAAATGGAGAACTGGCTCTAGAAGGACGCTTTATCGATCCCTTCAAAGAACCCTCTCCTGTCACTATCTTTTACCCAGAATACATCTACCACATAGGAGGAGAGATCCGTTCTGAAGAGGACTTGCTGGTCAAGTTCTTAGCCAAATGGGCCCAGCAAACCGACCTCTTCATCCGTGACCAACAAATCGTTCCCAAACCCAGCCTCTGGCGTTACATGGAAAACACGGATAAAAATTATTATGAAGTCGTCCATGAAAATATCATGCGAGACTTACGCCTAGCCAATCTGCGCAAGACAAACAAATACTTGGTTGCCAGTGAAGTGTTGACTGATACTTTGGCGAAACAAGGGTATGATACCAAGTTTTTACCACCAATGTTTACAGAAAAATTAGGTCAGCTAAGACAAATCGGACCTGTTTTGGACTATTGCTTGGTAGGTCATATGGGAGAAGGCAAGAACGTTGAACTTGTCATTGAAGCCTTTATCGAACTCTATAAACGTGGCTCCAAGGCCCAGATTACCTTTTATGGTGGTACCGAGGAGCGTCTGGAGGAACTGCGCAATCGCTACGACCTGCCACCAACCATTCAGTTCAAAGGTATTGTCGATGAGGTTCCTTACCACCTCCACCAGTGCTACCTGTCGGCTAGTTTTACAGAATTATTTGCCAACGCCTGCGTCGAAGCCCTCAATCAAGGTTTGTTAGCCTTGCTATCAGATGTAGAGATTGCCCATCGTTTTTATGCTGGTCAGTCAGATGCCATCCGCCTTTTCCGGAATAAGGCACAATTGATTCAAATGATAGAAGAGATGGAGCAAGCGGATTATCGCCAATCAAATGCAGAAAATATCGCCCTAGCGGCCCACTATTCACTAGGGACGGTGGCCCAAAGCTACCGCGAACTACTAGATAGGAAATTCTAGGATGTTGGGAATTCTAGTCACCCTATCGCTTTATTTCTGCTTGATTTCCTGGATTGCCTATCGGAAAAAAGGGAGCGAAGAGGACTACTATCAGGTTAAGAAAGCTGTTCCTGTGACCGTTTTGGCCTTCTCGGTCTTTGCGACCTTGCTTAGTCCTATTTCCTTTCTGACTCTGGTGGGAAATGCCTATACAGGCAGGTCCTATCTCTGGTTTGCCCAGTGTGGCATCTTTCTAGCAATTCCCCTCGCTCACCGCTACTTTTTGCCGCTCTATCAAAAGGGGAACTATGAGACGGCCTATCATCTTTTAGAAGACAAGTTTCAGTCGTCTGGCATTCGATTACTGGCCTCAGGCCTTTTTATCCTCTACCAGTTGGGGCGAATAGCGGTTGTGACCTACTTGTTGTCACAGGCCCTAGAGCCCTTTATCCCTATCAATCAACTTGTCTTGTCAGCTTTACTCCTTCTCTTGACGGTCTATTATTTAGCAAGAGGAGGTCTCTTGGTTGTCTTGTGGACGGATTTCTTTCAGGGCTTGGTCCTGCTGGCTATATTGGCCCTCTTTCTACCAAGAATTGCCCAATCAGGTCTAGTCGTAAATAGCAGTCAGCAGCTATCTCGCTTTGCAGAGACCTTGGATGGGCGGACGATCTTGATCTTGGTTGCAGGAGCAGGTTTTAGTAGCCTGTTTTCCTACGTTTCTTCTCAGGATATCGTCCAACGTTTTAACAGCAAAATGGGGCATCAGAAGATTGGAAAAATCTTATGGTTACAGGGCCTTTTGTCCTTTGGGATTGCTAGTTTACTGTATCTGATTGGTCTATTGATTCGTCAGGAAAATTTCGCTACCAGATCGACCAATCCTGTTCTCATTACTTACGCTCGGGAAGGTCTGGCACCTTGGTTTGGCGGTTTCATCATGCTAGCTCTCTTGGCAGCGGGCCAATCCACGGTCTCATCCAGTATGAATGCAATCGTGACCTGTTTGAAATTGGATTTCGCCTGGTCAAAGATTCGCTGGTCGCCAAGCCTCCTGTCCTTTGTCATAGCAGGCCTGTCTTGGCTTCTCTGCCTCTTACTCATGAATGCAGAAATTTACTCCATCTACGAATGGATTAACGGCTTTATGGGTCTGACACTGGGTGTGATTGGAGGTTTGTACCTCTTGGTTTTACTCCTTCAAAAACCGAGTTTACAACTGGCTAAAATCTATCTGGTCTTTAGTCTAGGGGCCTTGCTCCTCTATCATTACAGTGGTTTCTTTGCCAACCCAAATCCTTGGTTAAATAGCATCATTACTACTTTATCTGCTCTTTTTATCTCATTTCTAGGAAGACTATATGAAAGCAACATCTAAACCCATAGCCGTCATTTTGATCCGTTCGGGTTCACGCGGCTTAGTGGATAAAAATATCAAACCGCTTGCAGGCAAACCCTTGGTTTTCTATACCATAGAAGTCGCTCTAGCCTCCAAGCTATTTAGTGATATCTGGATATCCTCAGACTCACTAGCCTATCTAGAACTCTGTTGTCAAGCCTATCCAGAGATTCGTTGTGTCCATAGACCAAAAGAATTGGCCTTGGCAACAACCTCTAGCTTAGAAACCTTACGCGACTTTTTACAGCCCTTTGAGGAAGAGCAGGTCTTTGTCAATCTACAGGTGAGTTCACCTCTTAGAGAGGTAGAGCATCTCATCGAGTCCTATCAACTTTACTGTCAGTCTGGCGCTGACCATTTGATTTCCTGTGTTAAGGCGGACAAGAGTCGTAGTCTTTACTTGCAGTTTGCGGAGTCGTCATTTATCCATCCCCCTCAAGTTTCCAAGCACTATGCTCGGCAGAAAGAACCTGTCTATTACTATCCCAACGGTAGTATTTGGATTTCTCGCAAGGACCTTTACCTACGAGATGAGACCTTTTACACGGATAAGACAGTAGCCTATGAAATGCCCAAACTCTATTCTTATGATATCGACGATGCCTTGGACTTTGAAGTCGTTGAGACCTTGCTGCACCATCACCACCTAGGAGAATCAAAGAGATGAAACACCTCATCATTGCGACAACACCCTTGCAGTCCAAGATTGCACAGCATATCGAGGGACTCTATCCGGATCAGGACTTTGTCAGTCTTTATGTCAGTCCTGTCAAAAATGCCCGACAAGAGCATTATGCTAAGGATTTTGATCATGTTTACTATCCTCAGACGGCAGCGGACTTGGCTCAGATTTGTCAGGAGCTGGCGGGAGACTATGACACTATCTTTTATGCTAGTTTTGACAATAGCTTGATTCTGGACTTGGTTGCTAGTTCGACCTACCAGCACCTCATGAGTTTCGATGATGGCTATGCGGATATTTATCCCTTGGGTATGTATGCTTGGCCCCTTCAACCCAGTCAGGTGGGCTCTTTGGGCTTGACCAGAGATGACTTGATTGAGCGGACGGAAAAGCACTATACTCTCTATCGCAGCGACTACCATGTCGTGGCTAGAGAAAAGCTAGTTTATCTGGAGCATTTTTTTAACCTGCCTCAAGCTCCTGTTTCAAATGGCAAGACAGTCAAGGTTCTGCTGGGGCAAAAGTTCTCTGAAGAGGACGATCAGATCTCCATCCGCTTTATCAGTACCTATGCCAAGGCCTTGGCCATTGACCTCTATATACCCCATCCCAAGGAAACCTTCACTATCCCTGATGTGACCTACTTGGAGACGGAGTTGATCTTTGAAGATGTTCTAGCCCAACTCTTTCAAGAATACGAGTTCGTTCATGTCTATCATTTTACCTCATCCGTCAGCCTGCACTTGAAAGACCTTCCCCATGTGACCATTACAGGCATTTCCCTCCCCTACTATGAGGACCGTCAAAAAGAATTGCGACGCTTGGGTTGTCAGTTTGAAAGGGTTTCACTTGGCTGGTAGCATAAATGTATATTTTAAAATATGTAAATCCATACGCTATATGGATTTTTTATATATAAATATAGCAAAAAACTATAGTTTGAATGATCAAAAAGTATTCAAATTCCTTGTATAAGAGGTTTTAAAGTGTTAAAATTAAGTGTCTAATTTTGAAGTTTTCAAGCAAGTATTAGCATAATAACAGCTTAAAAATAAAAATTATACAATAAAAAAAGGATGATGAAGATGTTTATAAATAAAAAAGAAAAATTTTCCATTCGTAAGTTTAAAGACGGTCGTTCAGACTCAGTCAAAATCGGTACAGTCGGTCTGATTGTCGGTGCAGCCCTTGCAATGGCAGGACAACCCCATATTGCAGAAGCAGCGATGACAGAAAACAGCGACAACACAACAACGATCTCAAATGATAAGGGGTCAGTAATTGTAGATACAGCTAATATTGAGAACCCAGATGCAGGTAGGGCATTTTCAACTGATCCAACTGCAGAGGGAACAAATACAATTACTAAAACTGGAAAAGTAGACTACAAATATGTAACTGCTGAGGGTAATACTGTATTAGAAGAAAACAAAAACCAAAACTCTGGTGCTGATAAAACGATTGAAACACCATACGATGTATACGGTAAATCAGGAGAAGTTTTCAAAGGAACTACAGGTGGTGATGCAGAAGCTAGCGACCTAAACGACGCTAAAGAAAATGGTAAGAAAGAAACAATCGAAAAAGATGGGAAGACTTACCACCTAATCGGAGAACCTAAGGTTGAAACTACTGGAAACGGTGGAGGAGTGTACTCTGACACAACTCTAGGTGATGTAACTGCGAAATTGACTCCAGAAGGGTTAAGTAACGCAGAAGGTAAAATCACTTATGATACTGTAAAACCTGGTGGAAAAGCTTGGATTGTTGAACAAACAGGAAAAGGAACATATGGTAAATATGTACAAGCTGATTCAGGTGCGATCACTTCTGATGCTAAGATGATAGAAGCTTTCAAAGCTGGAGAAGCAACAGCAAAAAACTTCACTTCAGCTAACGTAACAGCTGATGGTGGAATCAAAGAAGGTGATTATGTTTTCGTCCTTGAGAAAAATACCTATGTAACAGCTAAAACTGAGAGTTTCTCTTTAACAGCACAGATACAATTGTCATCTAGTGATAATGTAGCAGATGATAAAGATGGAACTGGGGCTACTTTAAATAGAACATATGCAATGGTACAAAACTTTAAAGCGGCTCCAGATACTTTAACAGGAGAAGCAAACAAAACTCTTGTAAAAAACTATCTTGCATATCTTCAAGAAAAAGGATTTGAAGATAACCTCCTTAATTTCAAACGATATATTACTTTAGGAATGGCGGCAAAAACTGGTGGTCCTCTGGAGATTAGTGCTGATAAGGGAGATCAAGTTGATGATAAAGGAAGACCTACAAGTGATATAACAGCTGATATAGCAAGCGTTACTGATCAAGAAACAAGTACTTTAGAAGATAGTAGTGATTTTCTTCTTAAATTTTCTGATCCTTCGCCGGAAGTTGAAGAGTATTCTTACCGTGACGAAATCACTCCTCTTCGTGCATACCGTTTAGCAAGTGGTACTACAACAATCACTTACACTTATGCAGAAGAAAAAACTCGTGAAATCGAGAAAAAAGGTTCTGTAGTCGTTAACTACCAAACAGAAGACGGAACAGAATTAAAAGCTCCTTACACTGATACTCCTGAAACAGTAGCTGAAGTAGTAACTGAGAAATACTATGTTGATGCTGATGGAAATGATGTAATTGTAAGTAGTACTACAGCTTCTAAAAACGTACCTTACAACACTAAAGAAAATGAAACTGAAAAACCTCAAAAACTTACAGATGCACAAGGAAATGTTTACTACCTAAACGAAGCAAACACAATGACATCTGTAAATGGTACAGAAACTACATCACCAGCTGAAACAGGTACAGTGGTAGAAGGTGTTACAAAAGTAACTTACATCTATGAAAAAGCTGGATCAGTAATCGTTAACTACAAAACCGAAGATGGAACTCCACTTGCAGGAACAGTAGTAGACGAAGATGGAGCTGGTAAAACTGTAGAATCAGGTGCAAAAGACATTGATAATGGTAAACCAGGTACAGCTTATAACACTGCCGATAACGGAATGAAACCAACTCGTATTAAAACTGCAGAAGGCAAAGTATACGAATTAGTTCCAGACTTAACTGAAGGTGAAGAAACAGGTGAAGTAGTAGCTGGAGAAACTAAAGAAGTAACATATGTTTATAAAGAAGTTAAAGGTAATGTAGTTGTTAAGTACGAAGATACTGAAGGTAACACACTTGCTGATGACGAACAAGATGAAACAGATGCTTCTCTAAATGTTAAATACGATACAGCTGACCACAAAAAAGAATCTATCGAGAAAGATGGTGTTAAATACTACTTAACAGCTAAAGAACTGAAAGATGGTTCTAAACCAGCAACTGGTGATGTTGTTGAAGGAACAACAACAGTAACTTACGTTTATGAAAAAGCTGGATCAGTAATCGTTAACTACCAAACAGAAGACGGAACTCCATTAGTAGGAACTGCAGACGGTACAGATATTGCTTCGGGTGCTAAAGACACTACAGACGCTAAAGCAGGAACTGACTACAACACTGCAGACAACGGAATGAAACCAAACCGTATTACAACTGCAGAAGGTAAAGTATACGAATTAGTACCAACAGCAACTAAAGGTGATGAAACTGGTAAAGTTGTTGCAGGTGAAACGAAAGAAGTAACCTACGTTTATAAAGAAGTAAAAGGTAATGTTGTCGTTAAGTATGAAGATACTGAAGGTAACGTAATCGCAGAAGACGAAAAAGACGAAACAGATGCTTCTCTAAATGTTAAATACGACACAGCAGACCACAAAAAAGCTGAAATCACCAAAGACGGTGTTAAATACTACCTAACAGCTAAAGAATTGAAAGATGATTCTAAACCAGCTACTGGAGATGTTGTTGAAGGTACAACTACAGTAACTTATGTTTATGAAAAAGCTGGACAAGTAGTCGTTAACTATCAAACAGAAGATGGAACTCCATTAGTAGGTGTTGACCCAGCTGGTGCAAATGTAGCTTCAGGTGCTAAAGACACTGTAGATGGAAAACCAGGATCAGATTATGATACTTCTGATAACGGAATGAAACCAGCTCGTATCACAACTGCAGAAGGCAAAGTATACGAATTAGTACCAACAGCAACTAAAGGTGAAGAAACTGGTAAAGTTGTTGCTGGAGAAACTAAAGAAGTAACATACGTTTATAAAGAAGTAACTGGTGATGTAGTAGTTCACTATGTTGACACAGAAGGTAACAAAATCGCAGCTGATAAAGACGACCTTAAAGGTGCATCTCTAAGCGAAAAATATGATACTGCTGTTGATAACAAACCAGAAAAAATCACTGCAGAAGACGGAACTGTATACTACATTACAAAAGCTGGTCTTAAAGATGATTCTAAACCAGAAACTGGAAACGTAGTTGAAGGTAAAACTGATGTAACTTACGTTTATGAAAAAGCTGGATCAGTAATCGTTAATTACCAAACAGAAGACGGAACTCCATTAGTAGGAACTGCAGACGGTAAAGATATTGCTTCAGGTGCTAAAGATACTGACAATGGAAAACCAGGTTCTGAATACAACACTGCAGATAACGGAATGAAACCAACTCGTATCACAACTGCAGAAGGAAAAGTATACGAACTAGTCCCAGCATCAACTAAAGGTGATGAAACAGGTACTGTAGAATCAGGTCAAACTAAAGAAGTAACATACGTTTATAAAGAAGTAAAAGGTAATGTAGTAGTTCACTATACAGATGAGGCAGGAAACAAAATTGCTGAAGATGCTAAAGATACAACAGATGGATCAATTAGCACACCATATGATACTTCTGATAACGGAATGAAACCAGAACGTATTACGACTCCAGAAGGCAAAGTTTACCAATTAGTACCAACAGCAACTCAAGGTGCTGAAACTGGTAAGGTTACTGAAGGAACTACAGAAGTAACCTATGTTTATAAAGAAGTAACTGGAGATGTAGTCGTTCACTACGTTGATACAGAAGGTAACGTAATTGCGGAAGATAAAGAAGATACGAAAGGTGCTTCTCTAAACGCTAAATACGATACAACTGACAACAAACCAGAGAAAATCGAAAAAGACGGAACTGTTTACTACTTAACAGAAAAAGCTCTTAAAGATGACTCTAAACCAGAAAACGGAGACGTAGTAGAAGGTAAAACAGAAGTAACTTACGTTTACGAAAAAGCAGGACAAGTAGTCGTTCACTACACTGACGAAAAAGGTAACACTATTCAAGCAGATGCTGTTGATACAAAAGACGGTAAACCAAACTCAGACTACAACACTGCTGATAACGGAATGAAACCAAACCGTATCACTACTCCAGAAGGTAAAGTATACGAATTAATCCCTCAATCAACTAAAGGTGATGAAACAGGTAAAGTTAAAGCTGGAGAAACTACAGAAGTAACTTACGTCTACAAAGAAATCACTGGTAATGTCGTCGTTCACTACGTTGATACAGAAGGAAACACACTTGCTGAAGATACGAAAGATGTAGAAAATGGATCACTAAGTGAGAAATATGACACAACTGACAACAAACCAGCTAAACTTGAAAAAGATGGACAAGTTTACTACTTGACAGCTAAAGAATTGAAAGACGGTTCTAAGCCAGAAAACGGTGCTGTTGTAGAAGGAACTACAGAAATCACTTATGTATACGAAAAAGCAGGAAACGTTCTTGTTCATTACGTAGACGAAGCTGGAAACACTCTTCAAGCAGATGCTGTTGATACAAAAGATGGTCAACCAGGAGCTAAATATGATACTTCTGATAACGATATGAAACCAACTCGTATCACTACTCCAGAAGGAAAAGTATATGAACTCGTACCAGCATCAACTAAAGGTAACGAAAACGGAAGTGTTGAAGCAGGTAAAACTACAGAAGTGACTTATGTCTACAAAGAAGTAAAAGGAAACGTCGTCGTTCACTATGTAGACGAAGCTGGAAACACAATCGCAGAAGACATTAAAGATACGACTGATGGATCTGTAAGCTCAGCATATGACACAAGTGACAACAAACCAGCTACAATCACTACAAAAGATGGTAAAGTATATGTACTTGTACCAACTTCAACTAAGGGTGAAGAGTCTGGTAAAGTAACAGAAGGAACAACAGAAGTTACTTACGTTTATAAAGAAGTAACTGGAGATGTAGTAGTTCACTACGTTGACACAGAAGGCAACGTGATTGCTGAAGATAAAGAAGATACTAAAGGTGCTTCTCTAAACGCTAAATACGATACAACTGACAATAAACCAGCAACAATCGAAAAAGATGGTGTTAAATATTACTTAACAGAAAAAGCTGTTAAAGACGATTCTAAACCTGAAACAGGAGATGTAGTAGAAGGTAAAACTGAAGTAACTTACGTTTACGAAAAAGCAGGACAAGTAGTAGTTCACTATGTAGACGAAGCTGGAAACACAATCCAAACTGACGCTGTTGATACCAAAGACGGTAAACCAGGAGCTGCTTACAACACTACTGATAATGATATGAAACCAACTCGTATTACAACTGCAGAAGGAAGAGTATACGAATTAGTACCAGCATCAACTAAAGGTAACGAAAACGGAAGTGTTGAAGCAGGTAAAACAACAGAAGTAACATATGTGTACAAAGAAATTAAAGGAAACGTAGTCGTTCATTATGTAGACGAAGCGGGTAACACAATCGCAGAAGACGTTAAAGATACTACAGACGGATCAGTAAGCTCAGCATATGACACAACTGACAACAAACCAGCTACAATCACTACGAAAGATGGAAAACTATACGTATTAGTACCAACTTCAACTAAAGGTGATGAAAATGGTAAAGTAACAGAAGGAACAACAGAAGTAACTTACGTTTATAAAGAAGTCAAAGAAGGTACTACAAATGGAGGCTCACTCACTCCATCTCAACCAGGTTCTCCATCAACACCTTCAACAAACCCAACAAGTCCGGTGAAACCGACAGACCCAAGTCAACCAACAACACCGGCTAACCCAGCAACCCCAGCTGCCCCAGCTAACCCAGCAACCCCGGTTGCTCCGGCTAATCCAACTAACCCAACAACACCGGCTAACCCAGCAACTCCAACGATGCCATCAGCACCAGTAAATGGTAAAGCACCACAAGCTCCAGTAGCTCCATCAGAAGCTAAAGGACAAGCTGAACTTCCTAATACTGGTACAGAAGACCATGCTAGCCTAGCAGCACTTGGACTTTTAGGTGTCTTGAGCGGATTTGGGCTTGTTGCTCGTAAGAAAAAAGAAGACTAAATTTAATTAGATTTTCTGATAAGAATAAGGAGTAGGATATCATATCCGCTCCTTTTTCTATGTAAATATGAGGTAATTTTTAAGCTTTTTTGAAAGTTATTAATCATATTTCTGAAGCTATTAATTATCTTTGCTTTTTTATATATCAACATCGATTAAAATATCGAATTGCTTGACATAGTGAATAGATAGAGTTATTATATATATTATACAATAGGTGAAGTCAGGGATTTTCTTAGTATCTATTTAAGGATTTTACTGACTTTTCTTGGTGTAAATAAAAATATAAGAAAAGGAGTAGTAATGTACTCACGAATAAAAAAATATCATGGACAAAAGGTTCAACGATTTTCAATCCGAAAGTATAGTTTCGGTGCAGCATCGGTAGCGATTGCTGCGCTTATGATGTTTGGAGGTGGAGCCACTGCAAAAGCTGACACTATTCAAGGAAACGATGCAAGAACGAGCTCAAATTTGTCTAATCCACAGTCATCGCCATCTCAAGAAAACCTAAATCACGAAGAGAATGTTGCGAGCTCTGATGCTAAGGGAAAAGAAATTCCTTCTAAAGATCCAGTTTCTAAACCAGTAGTAACTTCAGCTGAAGCTTTAGTTAATGAAGATAGGGTAGCACCAGAAAATATTGCAAAGGTAGACTTCAGTAAGTTATCAGAAGCGATTTCACGTATTCAATCAGCTATCGATAAAGTTGAAATTAGTAATAAAACATCAAAAACTATTGAGGATGCAAAGGCAGCACTATTAGAAGCTCAAGCTTTATCAGCAAATGACAAAGCAACTCAGGCAGAGGTAGATAAAACTGTTGCAAGATTAGGAGAAAAGGCTTTTGTAATTGAGAGCATGCCAAAAGTGTCTCCTGCTGTAGAAGATAAATCAGAAACAGAAGCTAAAGTAGAAAAAACAAATAAAAACCAAGATCCACGAAACGGAAAAGCAATTCCTGGTAAAGGGGAAAGTGGGTTTAGAGCGACTCCTACTGGTGTAGGGGAACAAGCAGCGGAAGGTCCTACAAGTAATAATAAGAGGGGGGTAGGAGCTAACCCAGTAGATAACGTTATTTCAAGTTTGAAAAATCAATTTGGGGATATTGATTTCAATACTCCAGATGTTGAAACAAAATCCGCAACTGTTGAAAATCAATATTCAAGAAATAATGCTAGTAGTCCAAATCCAGCCCCAGTGAAGTTAGGGAAAATTACTTACAATTGGAAAGAAAAACGAATCGAAAATGAAATTGATGGTTGGAAGATAGAAGGTACAAATAATTATGTAACAGCTATTAAACCAGAAGCTCCAACAGAAGTTGCGGCTGATAGACCTGCTGGATTTGAACCAAAACCATCTAAAGTTTACGATAATAATGGAAGTATTGATAGACAGTATAACGATACTCCTACTCCAGACAATCCTTTAGCGCCTAATAAAGCTAATCAAAACTATGCAAATGGTGTCAACTACTCAAGTGTACCTGGTGTTCCTTTAAATAATGCAGAACATTCTGCTGTCGGTAAAGGCTATTATATTCAGTTAAATAAAAAAGGTACACAAATTTCGAAAGAATTTAATGTCAATCCGAATTCTAGATTATATCTTAGTGCATTAACGGGTGGTGCATATGGGAATATGGGGACTGCTGGTACTGGTGAAAAAGTAGAAATCACAGTTACAGATGCAGACACAGGTGAAGTTTTAACAACACTGAAAGATGCGAATAATAATAGTGAAACAACACACGTTTCAACTCCGTATGGTGATGGAGGGAATGGTAATGGTTTCGGATTCTGGAGAACGATTATTAATACTCCAAATACGACTAAAAAAATTAAAATAACAATTAAGGCACTAGAGGATGGACCAGCATTTAAAAAGACCTATCCAGTAAATGGTAAATCAGAAATTGAAGATGGATATTTTGTAGGTGGGGTCAACTTAGCTGTTGGTGCTGCATTAGAAATGACAACAGATGTTGTTCGTAATAATGCTACATCCTCTTATGGAGAAGACACTCTCTATAAAGACAAAGAATCCGGTCAATTAAGAGTTACTGTGAAAAACGTTGGTGGGTTACCAACGTACGGCGCTTATGAATACACAATTAAAATTCCTGAAGGTGTCGAATTAAAAGATTCTCTAAAAAAAGCAAATGAATGGAATTGGCCTGGTCCTTTCCAAGTCGTATCGTATGATGAAGCTACAAGAACGCTTAGATTGAAATTCAATGCAGGGGATTCAGATCCAGCAAAGAATGGGACAAGAACATTCGGTATTGATTTCACAACGGCAAAAAATTTCAAAGGGACAGCTACTTTTAAGGTAACTGCAGAAATTAAAGAAGGATTTACAGATTTACAAGGAAACAGAGTATTAGAAAATACAGGTGTTGTAAATCCAAATAGTCCATATAGAAATACATTCAATGCTCTAGGAAATACAGACAATCCAGATTACTACTACAACAAAACAATTTACATCGATACGATTAAACCAGTAACTCCTACTGTGGAACCAGTTCATACTGATAGCATTAATGGAGAAAAAACTGATAAAAATCAACCAACAGAATTATTAATTTCTGTCCCAACAGAAAAAGATACTAATTTAACAGATGTACCTAGAGAAAAACAAGATATCGCTGACAATGATAGAAACAATGGAACGGACCGTGATGCTGATACTGAGGTAGACAATATTAAAGAAGCTATTGGTGGAGTAACTTCAATGAAAGTTATGTTACCAAATAGTAAAACCCCAATTACTTTAAACAAAAAAGAAGACGGTTGGTATATTGGTGAAACAAAAGTTGAAGTACGCGATGGTAAATTAGTTGTACCAGTTCCAAAAGGGACAGATTTGACAGAAGCGAATGAGACAACAAATCCTGACAAACGTATCAAAGTTACTGTGCTTGATAAAGCAGGTAACGAATCAGATCCAGCTTATGCTAATGTTCTAAACGAAGCTCCAACAGTAGCAGTTGAGAAAAAAGATTTATATGTTTATAAAACAAAAGAAGCTGACAAATGGAATAATAATAAAGTTCTAGAAAAAGCGAAACCATCTGCAACTGACTTAGAAGATGATCGTGATGGTGTTGATTCTACTAAACCAACAATCGCAGTAAGTGATGCAGGTAATCTAGATACAACTAAAGTTGGAGATTACACTGTAAAAGTTCAATCAACTGATAGTGAAGGTAAGAAATCAACAGAAACAAATGTCACTGTTCATGTCTTAGACTTAATTAAAGTAGACCCTACAGTAACAACTGATCCAACAAATCCAAGCACAACAGCTCCAGTATCTCCAAAAACAGCAGATACACCTGTAAAAGAAGGAGATGAAAATCTTGGTAAATATCCAGCAGGAGTTACTCGTGAGGACTTAGTTAAAGAAGTTACACGTACAATTAAGTATCTAAAAGAAGAAGATGCAAACAAAGATAATGCTACTCCTTTATATGCTGAAAAGGTGCAAAAAGTAACTTACAAACGTACAGCAACAGTTAATCCTGAAACAAAAGAAGTAACTTACTCTGATTGGGAAGTTTACAATGAAGCGGATAAACTAACTGATGCTAAAGCAGATGGTACTAATGGTAAGTATAACTCAGTTGAATCTCCAGTTATTAATAATTATTTATTAGTGGATAATGCGGATAAACTTGTTCCAGAAAAAGATGCTCCTAAGCCAGCACAAAATGGAACAGTATCTCCTGAAGTGAAGAAAGTTCTTTATAAGGAGATTGGTTCGTTTGTACCAAACTATCCAGCAGGTAAGAAACCACAAGGAGCACCAGATAAGATCTCTTATCCAAATAACCCGACTGATCCAACGGTTCCAGGTGATTTTAGCACGATAACAATTCCATATATCCCAGGTTATACTCCAGTATATAATGGACAAGAATTAACACCGAAAAATCCAAATGATCCAACTCAAGGCTATAAAGTTCCAGATGGATTTACACCAACGGATAAATTTGGGGAATCACCAATTACATATACACCTTCTACTCAAACAGCTAAAGTAGTGATTGAGAAGAAAGTCGATGGAGCTGCAAATGAAGTGGTTTCTAGCTTTGATTTAACAGGTAAATCTGGTTCAGAATTACCAGCAAGTACAGATATTGATAATAAAATCAAAGAACTTAAGAATCAAGGTTATGAAGTAGAAAGTGATGAATACCATATTCAAGATAATCATCATCCAATTTTTGATGACAAGGAAGATATTAACCCAACAGATGGTTCATCAGCACCTTCTCAAACATTTAAAATTGTGGTTAAACCTAGAATCATTGAAGTACCTTCATCAACACCACATGAAAAAGATAGTCCAGTAGATCCAAATGGGGATACACCAGAACTTAAATGGCCTGAGGGATTAGCTGAATCTGACTTGAATACAACAGCTAAACGTGTGATTTCATATGTGAAGAAAGATTCAGATACAGCAGCTGAAGAAAAAGCTAAGGATGATACTGTTCAAACGGTGCCATTCACAAGAAAAGCAACCGTTAATCTTGTCACAAAAGAAGTAAGCTATACTGATTGGGAAAGTCCAAATAAAACATGGGATAAAGTTGGAGTAGATGTTTTACCAGGATATATTGCTGATAAAAAAGAAATTCCAGCTAAAGAAGCAGCAACCCCTGCAAAAGATACAAAAGTAATCCCTGATGAAACGGATAAAGTTACTTATACGAAGATTGGAAGCTGGATTCCTGTTGATCCAACCACTGGTAAGGATGGAGATCCGATTCCATTCCCTAACGATCCAAATGATCCAACCAAGACTGGTGAAATTACGCAAATTATTCCTCATAAAGATGGATATACTCCAAAAGATGGAAATGGAACACCATTAGAACCGGTAAATCCTGCTAAACCAGAAGAAGGATATAAACCACCAAAAATTACGGATCCAAAAGCAAATATCAAGATTACCTATGAAAAAGACAATCAAAAAGCAAAAGTTAAATTTGTTTCTGTAGATGATAAAGGTGTTGAAACACCATTAGATACGAAATATAATATTGATGATCTTACTGGTAAATCAGGAGATAAAATTCCAGAAGAAAAAGTTCAAGCACGTGTTGATGTTTTGAAATCTATGGGATATGATGTTGTAGATAATCCATTTGATCAGGATCCAACGTTTGATACTAAGAAAGAAATAGATCAAGAGTTTACAATTAAAGTTAAACCACAAGTTTCAACTGCAAAACCTGTTTATGTAGTAGAAGGAGATAAACCATCTTCAGAAAAATTAAAAGATGCTGTTACTACTAAAGGAAATGAGAAAACAGTAGATGAAACTAAACTTCCTGATACAACTGATAAAGTTGGGGATGACACATTAACAGCTCCTGTGACAGTGACATACGGTTCAGGGGATAATAAACGTGAAGAAACTGTTAATGTACCGATTAAAGTTGTTGCAGGATATCCACAAATTGTCCCAGTAAGTGCAGACAAGAAACAACCGTCTCCAGAAGATAATATTGACCCAGCAGACTATCCAGACGATGCTACATATGAGTACAAAGAAGAAATTGATACAACAACACCTGGAGATAAGAAAGTAACTGTAGTGGTTAAACAGGGGGATAAAGTACTTGTAGAAATACCTGCAACTGTTCGTGTAGTTGATAGCACTCCACAATTTGTTGTAGCTGATAAATCCAAACCACAACCAGATGCTAAATCAAGTATCACTCCAGAAGAATATCCAGAGGGAACAACCTTTGAGTATAAAGAACCGGTTGATACAACAACAGCGGGTGAAAAAGATGTAGTCGTTGTAGCGAAATTAGATGGAGATACTTTAGTAGAAGTACCAGCTAAAGTAGTGGTAGTAAGCCCTGAGACACAATATGTATTTGAAGACCCTGCCAAACCACAACCAGATGCAAGTGAAAGTATTAACCCTGAGCAATATCCAGAAGGAACAACCTTTGAGTATAAAGAACCAGTTGATACAACAACACCTGGAGACAAGAAGGTAACAGTAGTTGCTAAGAATGGTGAAGACAAACTTGTAGAAGTACCTGCAGTTGTGAAAGTATTACCAGTTGTTAAACCAACGGGAGTAACAGTACTTAAAGATAGTACAGATTTAGAAACAATGGTTAAAGCAAAAGCTCAAGAAGTGGTGGATGCATTACCAAAAGATAGTATTCCTGCAGGTGTAACAGTAACTGTTAAAGAAGTGAAAGAAAAACCTGAAACAACTGCTACAGGAGAACAAAAACCAGCTAAGGTAGTTATTGAATATACTGATGACAAAGGCCGTGTAGTTGGATCTAAAGAAGTAGAAGTTCCGGTAACGGTAGTTGGTTCAACATCAAAATCATTGGTAGTCTTTGAAGGTGATACAGTAGAATCTAAAACTGTTCAAGATGCAGTAACACCAGGAGCTAATGGAACTAGAGGTAATCCTGTAATTCCAGAAGACCTAACAAAAACAACAGGTAAGAAAGAAGTAACGGTCCCTGTAACTTACGACGGAATTAAAGATTCAGAACAAGTGAAAGTACCAGTGACAGTATTGCCAGTTGCTAAAGGTGAAGTAACAGTACCAAAAGGTGAAACTACAGATAAAGTTAAAGAAGTAGCTAAAGCTAAAGCAGAAGAAGTAGCAAACTCAGCAGATTTCAAAGCTAAATTACCAGATGGTGCCAAAGAAGTAGAAGTTGGAGCGATTACAGAAGAAGTGCTTGCAACCATTACATCGGAAGCAGGAACAAACAAAGGAACTGTAAAAGTCCCAGTAACCTATACAGTAGATGGCGTTAAGTATACAAAAGATGCAGAAATTACTGTAAGTGTAGTTGGTTCAAATGCTGATCAAGTATACGTTGTTGAAGGCGATAAACCTGAAATAGCTAAAGTAAAAGATGCAGTAACACCAGGACAAGGTGGAACAGTACAAGATCCAACAGAAGCTGATTTACCAGATACAAAGGATAAAGTTGGAGCAACCGATGTAACAGTACCAACTAAAGTTAAGTATGCAAATGGTGAAGAGACAGTAAAAGTCCCAGTGACAGTATTACCAAAAGTAACCCCAGAAGGTGTAACAGTTCTTAAAGATAGTGATAAGCAAGAACTAGAAAAAGCTATTAAAGAACAGGCTGAAAAAGCAGCTAATAACGTGAAGGGGCTTCCATCAGGAGTTACTGTAACAGTTACAGAAGTTAAAACAGGAACAGTACCACCTACAGCAACAGTTGGTGTACAAATCCCAGCGACAGTAGTGGTAGAGTATGTGAAAGATGGTAAAGTAGTTGCGACTAAAGAGGTACCTGTACCTGTTAATGTAGTAGAAGTCGTTCCAGTCTCAATAGAGACACCAGTCACCTCTACCCCATTAACACCAGAGGATTACACTAAAGGAATTAAGATTCCAGAAGGTGGCAAGGTCACCAATGTTGAAAATATTCCAGACTTGACAACACCAGGTAAGAAAGATCCAGTTAAGGTAACGGTTGAATTACCAAGTGGCAAAGTGATTACAGTAGAAGTCCCAGTTAATGTAACACCTGTTAAGGAAATTGAAACTCCAGTTACGAAAACTCCATTAACACCAGAGGATTACACTAAAGGAATTAAGATTCCAGAAGGTGGCAAGGTAACGAATGTTGAAAATATTCCAGACTTGACAACACCAGGTAAGAAAGATCCAGTTAAAGTCACGGTTGAATTACCAAATGGAAAAGTGATTACAGTAGAAGTTCCAGTTAATGTAACACCTGTTAAAGAGATTGAGACACCAGTCACATCTACCCCATTAACGCCAGAGGATTACACTAAAGGAATTAAGATTCCAGAAGGTGGCAAGGTCACAAATGTTGAAAACATTCCAGACTTGACAACACCAGGTAAGAAAGATCCAGTCAAAGTAACTGTGGAATTACCAAATGGTAAAGTAGTCACAGTAGAGGTTCCAGTAACTGTAACACCTGTTAAAGAGATTGAGACACCAGTCACCTCTACCCCATTAACACCAGAGGATTACACAAAAGGCATCAAGATTCCAGAAGGTGGCAAGGTCACAAATGTTGAAAACATTCCAGACTTGACAACTCCAGGTAAGAAGGATCCAGTTAAAGTCACGGTTGAATTACCAAATGGAAAAGTGATTACAGTAGAAGTTCCGGTTAATGTAACACCTGTTAAGGAAATTGAAACTCCAGTAACTAAGACCCCATTAACACCAGAGGATTACACAAAAGGCATCAAGATTCCAGAAGGTGGAAAAGTGACCAATGTTGAAAACATTCCAGACTTGACAACTCCAGGTAAGAAGGATCCAGTTAAAGTCACGGTTGAATTACCAAATGGAAAAGTGATTACAGTAGAAGTTCCAGTTAATGTAACACCTGTTAAAGAGATTGAGACACCAGTCACCTCTACCCCATTAACGCCAGAGGATTACACTAAAGGAATTAAGATTCCAGAAGGTGGCAAGGTCACAAATGTTGAAAACATTCCAGACTTGACAACACCAGGTAAGAAAGATCCAGTTAAAGTCACGGTTGAATTACCAAATGGAAAAGTGATTACAGTAGAAGTTCCAGTAACTGTAACTCCAGTTAAGGAAATTGAAACTCCAGTTACGAAAACTCCATTAACACCAGAGGATTACACTAAAGGCATCAAGATTCCAGAAGGTGGCAAGGTCACAAATGTTGAAAATATTCCAGACTTAACAACGCCAGGTAAGAAAGATCCAGTTAAGGTAACGGTTGAATTACCAAGTGGCAAAGTGATTACAGTAGAAGTCCCAGTAACAGTCACACCAAAGGCGACTCCAGCTCCAAGAGAAACGGTTAAAACTACCCCAATCGTAGTAGAGGTTGGAACTCCAATTGTCAAAGATGATGTTAAGAAACATATTGAGTTACCAAAAGGTGCCGAAATCGTAGAAGTTGGAGAAATCCCAGCAACTGATACGGCAGGACAAAAACCAAGTGTTAAAGTAAAAGTGAAACTACCATCAGGAGAAATCGTAGAGGTAGAAGTCCCAGTAACAGTCATACCTAAGCATGTTGAACCATCAACTCCAAACCAACCAGCTTCTCAACCATCAACACCTAAAAATGTTGAAGTTCAAAAAGAATTGCCTAACACAGGTACAGAAGCCGACTCTAGCTTAGCAGCACTTGGACTTTTAGGTGTCTTGAGTGGATTTGGACTTGTTGCTCGCAAGAAAAAAGAAGACTAATTCTAATTAGATTTTCTGATAAGAATAAGGAGTAGGATATCATATCCGCTCCTTTTCTTT
>NZ_JAPVZW010000010.1:0-76918 GCF_041432595.1 Streptococcus sp. 27098_8_86 | reverse complement strand
AAAAAGTTAAGACATCATTCAAGGATAAAGAAGGAAACGAAATTCCAAACTATCCAACAGAAGATGGCGAACAACGTAAGAAAGATATCCCAGGTTATCGCTTCGTAGAGACTAAGAAACTTCCAAATGGCGACACAGTTCATGTTTATGAAAAAATTATTCCTTCTGTGAAACCAGAACCTGCGAAACCAGCTCCAGCTAAACCAGCTAAGGAATTGCCTAATACTGGTACAGAAGATCACTCTAGCCTAGCAGCTCTTGGACTTCTTGGAGTATTGAGCGGATTTGGTCTTGTGGCACGCAAGAAAAAAGAAGACTAATCTTTTAATCATTAAAGATTAGACAAAGGAATTCAATTTCATAAATGAAAACCCAACTAATCAAACGATTAGTTGGGTTTTTTATGTGGATTATCTACTCTTCCAAGCTTGGTAACGGGTATCAATCAATAATTGAGTGAGGCGCCCCATGGTTTCTCTTTCTTCTGGAGTGAGGGATTGCGCTTTGATAAAGAGATGATGAATGTGTTCAATAGCCTTGAAGGAAGACAGGTCATTGATGGAGCTAATCCCAGCATCTAGAATGGTGCCAAAGAAGAGGTCGAAGTAGAGCTGAAGTTCCTCGTCAGGGACTGTGGCCACCCACTCCTTGAAGGTTGTATCTACCTGTTGACTATCGCTGTTGGTCTTATCCAGTTGGACGAAGTGCTTGTCCTTAATTTGCCAGCTAAAGGTATCGTGCTGGGCGATGCCACCTAAGGCAGTACTGTGAACGATGATTTGGTGAGCTGGAATTTCTAGCATCATACCAATAATGGAACCTTGAGGAATGAAGACCTTGGTTCTATCCATTATCCTTTGATAGCCTTCGGTTTGTGTCAATTCTTGATGGAGGCCAGGTGCATCAAAAGTATAGACTTCTGTAATCTGATATTGCAAGCTTTGCTCAATTTGACTAGCCGCATAGATAGCTAGATTTCCTCCCTTGGAATGGCCAGCCAAAATGACTTTTTGCTTAGGATGGTGGGTAAAAAAGTTCTTTAAATAACGGAGGGCGTGCTTTTGAGCAGGAATTTCCTTCATATAGGTCAGGTGGAAATCTTCCTTCCATCCAATGATACTGTCATCAGTCCCACGAAAGACAATCAGATAAGTATCGAGAGTGAGGCGGTAGATCATAGCCGCAAACTGCTTTTGCAGTTCAGGGTCGATTTCGTTGATAAAATGGGAGAGTTTGCAATTTTTGAAGCGCTTGTGTTGAGCTAGTTCATCTAATAACTGGAGGCGATTTTTACTGGTCAGCATGTTAGGCTCCCTTGGAACCTGAGGTGCCAGGTCTAAAAGTCGCTGAGGACTTGTTGATACCAGATTATCAAAGGGTAGGTAAGTAGCTTCTGTTAAGGCTAGAATGTCTAATTCATTTAAAGGAAGGTCGTAAAAGGAATCGTAAGCGACATCTTTCAGGTAGTCAAAAATATTGGCCATAAGAGCTCCTTTCTTTTTATTTATCTTATCAAATTTCCCTTAAATTGGCTAGTAGGATTGCATCACTTTGTTGGCTAAAAACAAGCTCTTTCAAATTCAGTTTCAGGCCTGCTAGCATGGAAAAATCTGTTATAATAATAGAAAAGGAGGAGCGCATGCACAAGATTTTATTAGTAGAAGATGATCAGGTCATTCGTCAACAGGTCGGTAAAATGCTCTCTGAATGGGGATTTGAAGTGGTCCTGGTAGAAGACTTTATGGAAGTTTTGAGTCTATTTGTTCAGTCGGAGCCTCATCTGGTCCTCATGGATATTGGACTGCCTTTGTTTAATGGCTATCACTGGTGTCAGGAGATTCGCAAGATTTCCAAGGTACCCATCATGTTTCTGTCTTCGAGAGACCAGGCTATGGATATCGTCATGGCGATCAACATGGGCGCGGATGACTTTGTGACCAAGCCTTTTGACCAGCAGGTTCTTTTAGCCAAGGTTCAGGGCTTGTTGCGTCGTTCCTATGAGTTTGGGCGTGACGAGAGTTTACTGGAATACGCCGGTGTGATCCTCAATACCAAATCCATGGATTTACATTATCAAGGCCAAGTCTTGAATTTGACCAAGAACGAATTCCAGATTTTACGAGTTTTGTTTGAGCATGCTGGCAATATCGTAGCGCGCGATGACTTGATGCGGGAGCTTTGGAACAGTGACTTTTTCATTGATGATAATACCCTCTCAGTTAATGTGGCTCGTTTGCGTAAAAAATTGGAAGAACAGGGATTGGTAGGATTTATCGAGACCAAGAAAGGAATAGGGTACGGACTGAAGCATGCTTGATTGGAAACCATTTTTTCTGGCCTATCTGCGCTCCCGTAGTCGTCTGTTTGTCTATCTGCTTTCTTTGACGTTTCTGATCTTACTCTTTCAGTTTTTATTTGCCAGTTTGGGAATTTACTTTCTCTACTTTTTCCTGCTATGTTGCTTTGTAACCATCTTATTTTTCACTTGGGATATATTGGTGGAAATGCAGGTCTATCGTCAGGAACTTCTCTATGGTGAGAGGGAAGCTCAGTCTCCTTTGGAAAGAGCCTTGGCTGAGAAATTAGAAGCGCGTGAGATGGAACTCTATCAGCAGAGGTCAGATTCAGAAAGAAAACTGACGGATTTGCTGGATTACTATACCTTGTGGGTCCATCAGATTAAGACCCCCATTGCAGCCAGTCAACTCTTAGTTGCAGAAGTAGCCGACCGCCAACTGAAGCAGCAATTAGAACAGGAAATTTTCAAGATTGATTCCTATACCAATCTAGTTTTACAGTACCTGCGTTTAGAAAGTTTCCATGATGATTTGGTCTTGAAGCAGGTGCAAATTGAGGACTTGGTCAAGGAAATAATTCGTAAATATGCTCTTTTCTTTATTCAAAAAGGCCTAAATGTCAACCTATATGACCTTGATAAAGAAATTGTGACGGATAAGAAGTGGTTACTAGTGGTCATTGAACAAATTATCTCAAATAGTCTCAAGTACACCAAGGAAGGTGGTCTGGAGATTTATATGGAAGGCCAGGAACTCTGTATCAAGGATACGGGAATCGGGATAAAAAACAGTGATGTCCTCCGAGTCTTTGAACGTGGCTTCTCAGGATATAATGGACGCCTAACTCAGCAGTCATCTGGACTTGGCCTCTATCTATCTAAGAAAATTTCTGAAGAACTGGGGCACCAGATTCGTATCGAGTCTGAGGTTGGAAAAGGAACGATAGTGCGGATTCAGTTTGCTCAAGTAAACTTAGTCCTTGAGTGAGAAGAGACAATGAGTTTTTACCCAATCTCTTTTTGCTATATTTCAGGATATTTGAAGACTGTTTTTTACAAAACCAATAATAGAATTTTTAATACGGAATATAGTATAAATACTGGTTCAAAGTGAAGTTTTGTATGCTTTATACTTTTGTTGAGTATAAAATCTATAAACTAAGGGTGAATTACAAAAATTAATTTGAGATGAAGTGAATTGTAGACTTGGGAAATGTCTCCTATTCGATTTCAGAATGAATCGTTGACACAGGATTAAAAGAACTGCAGCTTTCTTTTTATTTTGAATGAGATAGGTGTATATAGATTTGTGTAACTGGTGTAGAACTGTTTCCAAGAATTTATTGAATGTATCGAATACACACATTCTATTGATTTTGAACCAGTTTTTAATTTCTAAATGTTATAATAGTTTTATCTAGTAAAAGGAGACTGCCATGATTGGAGACAATATAAAATTCTTACGAAAATCATATAATCTGATATAATCAGAATTTTCACGGATTGTGGGTGTGTCACGAAATAGCCTAAATCGTTAGAAAAACTGAAAAAGCTTACTTTCAATAGAAGTATTGGAAATATTCATTTTACATCTATCAAAGAAACATGGGATAGACCTATATTTTACAAAATAGCAAATTATATTTTGAATGATAGTAAAAACTGCAGTACTTGTGTGATTTACAATTATTGCACTCAATGTCCGAGTATCGCACTATCTGAAATAGGGAATAGTAGAGATTGTTCTGCGATATGTAAAAAAACGCATTAGCAAGGAGTATCGTATATGCTACCATATCTTAAAACTATTAGATGGTATCTCTTCTTTAATTTTCTTTTTGGTGTAGTATCGAATATCTGCACAGCTTTGTTACCGTATTTCACGCAGGCATTAATCAAAGGGGATTATCAAGTAGCTCTATATGGTTACTCTATGTCAGTGGCAGGCTATTTGAGTTGTAACTATATCCAAATGATACTTGATTGGAAGCAGGGGATTATCTTTTCGACTACTTTGAAAAATGAGTGGTTTCGTTCACTTCTGGGACTCAGTCACCACGATTTCAAGCAGAAAACAGTAGCAGAGTATATTTCCTATCAATCTAATGACCTAGATTCGTTGGAAAAGGATTACCTTCCTCCATTGATGAGTTTTATCAAACAAATTTTACGTATCATCATTTACGCTTTCATTATTAGCAGAACAATTAATCCTATTGTATCACTGATTTTAATCTTTTCTACTGGAATTAGTATTCAAATTCCTAAAATCGTTGGGAAGTTGACCGCTAATCGTAGACAGGTTTACTTGAAAAAACAAGGAGATTACTATCGAACTTTGGAGGATTTGCTCATGGGACATCATTTGGTAAATAAACTAACTATGTCGCATTTTTTGAATCAACAAAAGAGTTCTCTAAAGAATTTGCAGGATAAGTATTTTAAGTATGGTTTGACAAAAATTACAGGCATCTTATTGACAGGTGTTTCTTTTGAATTCATTAGTCTTGTTCTGTTTATTTATTTAGCCTACTCTCTATCTCACCAGCAACTCGGTATTCCTGAGGTGGTGGCAAGTTTCGGATATATTAATGCTTTTTCTGAACCAATACAGGAAATCCTTTATGATTTACAAATGTTAGAGTCCGTAAAGCCTGTAATCAAGAGTTTTCAAAACATTGTTGGGAGACCCGTTTCAGTTCAAGCACCTCAACATTCTTTTGATACGATTACTTTGAAAAACATTTCCAAACAACTGGGAGAATCAAAATTGATAATTACTTCCGCTACGATTCAAAAAGGGGATAAAATTGCGCTTATTGGTAAGAATGGGTCTGGAAAAAGTAGTCTTCTCAACATTTTAAATGGAACAGATGAAGATTTTGAAGGACAAATTGTGCTAGATGGGCTTGTTTTGGACCATCTTTGGGGAAGATTCGGTATGATTCTGCAACAAGAACATACATTTATTTCAAGTTATGAAAATAATGTAACGCTATTCAATAGTTTCAATGAAAAATTCAGAGAAGAAGATTTTGAAAAAATTCCACCACAATCCCTGTCAGGTGGTCAGCAACAACGAATGTATTTAAATCGTGAGAAAAATCGTAAAAATCCATTGCTTATCCTAGACGAACCTTTCTCTGCCTTGGATACTAATCAGTTTAAAATGGAATTGGAAAGAGTTCTGGAACTACCAAGTGCCGTCATTGTTACTTTACATCGCCAAAACGAATTATTAAGTAAGTTTGACCAAGTTTGGGAAATTAAGAATGGAGAACTTGTAATTTTGAAATAGCTAAATTATAAAGAATAAAACGCATAGTATCAAGGTTCTTCTGATATCGTTTTTCTTCTTCGGATAAGGATACAAAAATTTCTTCCTTTCTCTATCTTTTAAATTAATTGATTTCTTCAGAGAAAGACTGTAAAATTTTTGATATAATGTTAAGAAGGGACTGATTCAAGACAGTCATATCTGGTCTTTCTTCCAGTCATTTTTCAAACAATATCAGTTGATAATCAGCTTAAATCAGATCTATCAGTTTGTCTATCTTTCTCTGATGGAGATCATGTCCTATCTTCACTTTGATTATTGGAAAAAACGGCTCGGTCAGGAGCTAGTATGAATAAGGAGAACAAATGAGACGTTTAAAAATGTTATGGCATATTATACAGGTTACGGGTTTTACTCGGTTTGCTCTGAGTTTTGTGACCTTTGTTTTTGGGTCAGGAGGCGTGCTTTTCCTAGTTGAACCTGCTATCACAAATTACGGAGACGGTCTTTGGTATGCTTTTGTGACTTCGACGACTGTCGGCTACGGGGATCTCCTAGCTGTGACCTTGATTGGAAGGATTACCAGTGTCTTCTTGACGATTTATGGGCTCATATTTTTTGGCTGTTTATCAGCTGTTATTATTAATTATTATACCGATTTAAATAAGGAAAGAGGAGAGGACAAATGACTGCCAATTATTCAACACGGGAATACCGTGAGAAATTATATGATGACCTTCATGTTCGATTGAGAGATACAGTGATTTTGATGTGTGCGATTTTTATTGCCTCTATTGGCCTAAATATGAATTCAACGGCTGTCATTATTGGAGCCATGCTGATTTCCCCTCTTATGACACCGATTGTTGGGCTGGGATTCGGTTTAGCTATTTTTGATACGCGTTTAATCAAGCAATCTCTAGAGGTTTTATTTACCCAAGTATTGGTTAGCTTGCTTGTCTCGGCTCTGTATTTCTGGATTTCTCCCTTATCTTATGAAAGTAGCGAATTGATTGCACGAACCTCTCCAACCATTTGGGATGTTCTTATTGCTATTGCTGGTGGGATAGCAGGTGTAATTGGGTCAAGGAAAAAAGAAGCAAACAATATCGTGCCAGGAGTAGCCATTGCAACAGCTCTGATGCCACCTATCTGTACTGCAGGTTACGGTTTAGCTAATGGAAATGTACGATTTTTATTTGGAGCTCTTTATCTTTTCTTGATCAACTGTGTCTTTATCATGCTAATCAACATTGTTGGAACAAGAATTTTGATGAGAAAATCTCCCTTAAGTTCATTTAAAGAGTTAAATATTAAAATGAGAATTGGATTGATATCCTTGATTGTATTATTGATTCTTCCAGCCAGCTATTCAGCAGTCACTCTGACGATAGACCAAGCGCGAAAAGAAGGAATCAAGCAGTTTGTAGGAAAAGAGTTTGCCAATCATACGGTCATTAATCAAGTCTACAAGTCAAGAAACAATGAGTTGGTCTTGACGGTTGTTGGAGATCCGATTTCAGAAGAAGAATTAGAAACGCTCCACCAAAAACAAGCCTCATACGGTATTCAATCTGTTCAATTGAAAGTCAATCAAGTTCATAATTCGACAAAACTAGACAGTGATTCGACCAAGGAATTTTATGAAACCATTAACAAGTATATCGATCAAAAACTCTCTGAAAAGGATTCACAAAAAGATCTCGTAAAAGAAAATGAAGCAGACAAGGATTGAGGATATTGACCTTATCTAACTCATGAAAGCAAATCTTGTGTGGTGGTTTGGTCAATCACTACTAGCTCGGATTAAATAATACTCTTCGAAAATCAAATTCAAACCACGTCAGCGTCGCCTTACCGTACTCAAGTACAGCTTGCGGCTAGCTTCCTAGTTTGCTTTTTGATTTTCATTGAGTAAAAATATAAAAAGCAACAGCTGTTTCAGTTGTTGCTTTTTAGCTAGCTAGGATTTTATCTCTTATTTCTCAACGCGTGATTTGTTGGCGATATCAGCTAGGATAGCTTGAACAAAATCATCTACTGAGACAGTTTGTGTTTCTTTTTGGCCGTAGCGACGAACGTTGACTGTTCCGTCTTCCATTTCCTTGTCCCCAACGATCAATTGGTAAGGAATCTTGCTGGTTTGTGAAGCACGAATCTTGAACTGCATTTTTTCATTACGTTCATCTACGTCTGCACGAACACCACGGTCACGGAGTTTTTTAGCTACTTCCCATGCGTAGTCCACGTGTTTTTCGTTAGATACTGGGATGAGGGTTACTTGGTGTGGTGCAAGCCATGTTGGGAAGGCACCCTTGTAGTTCTCAATCAAAATAGCTGTGAAGCGTTCCATAGTTGAGATAACCCCACGGTGGATCATAACTGGACGGTGCTCCTCACCATCAGCTCCGATGTATTTAAGATCGAAGCGTTCTGGAAGCAAGAAGTCAAGTTGGATAGTAGAAAGAGTTTCTTCTTTTCCAAGGGCGGTCTTAACTTGGATATCCAATTTTGGTCCGTAGAAGGCTGCTTCACCTTCGGCTTCAAAGTAGTCAACACCCATTTCATCAAGAGCTGCACGAAGCATAGTTTGGGCATTTTCCCACATCTCATCGTTATCAAAGTACTTATGAGTATCTTGAGGGTCACGAAGAGAGAGGCGGAAGCGGTATTCAGTCAAGTTGAAATCTTCATAAACATCGATAATCAACTGAAGGGCACGCTGGAATTCTTCTTGGATTTGTTCTGGAGTCACAAAGAGGTGACCGTCGTTGAGTGACATTTCACGTACACGTTGAAGACCAGTCAAGGAACCAGATTTTTCATAACGGTGCATCATACCGATTTCGGCAATACGGATTGGCAATTCACGGTAAGAGTGAACATGGTGTTTGAAGACTTGGATGTGGTGCGGACAGTTCATTGGACGAAGGACAAATTCTTCCCCGTCACCCATGTCCATAGTTGGGAACATGTCTTCTTGGTAATGATCCCAGTGACCAGAAGTCTTGTAAAGTTCAACAGAAGCAAGTGGTGGAGTGTAGACGTGTTGGTAGCCAGAAGCCAACTCCTTGTCAACGATATAGCGTTCCAACTCACGACGAATAGTCGCACCATTTGGCAACCAGAATGGCAAACCTTGACCAACCTCTTGAGAAATCATGAAGAGATCAAGCTCTTTACCAAGTTTGCGGTGATCACGTTCCTTAGCTTCTTCACGCATTTGAAGGTAGTTTTTCAAGTCTTTCTTGTCAAACCAAGCTGTACCATAGATACGTTGCATCATAGCGTTGTCGCTATTTCCACGCCAGTAAGCACCTGCTACATGGAGAAGGTGGAAGATTTGGATGCGGCCTGTTGATGGGACGTGAGGGCCACGGCAAAGGTCTACATACTCACCTTGACGATAGATAGTCAAACCACCTTCGTCTTCAGAGTGTTCTTCAATCAATTCCAACTTGTAAGGGTCATTTTTGAAGATTTCACGTGCCTCGTCTTTAGTCACCTCTTCGCGAATAGATGGGAAGTTTTCTTTGACGATTTTTTGCATTTCTTCTTCGATACGAGGAAGGTCTTCGTTAGAGATTTGACCAGCTGTGTTGTCAGTATCGTAGTAGAAACCATCTTCGATGGCTGGACCAACTCCCAAGTGAATGTCTGGGAAAAGACGACGAGCTGCTTGGGCGAACAAGTGAGCAGCTGAGTGACGCAAGATTGGAAGGGCATCTTCGTGATCAGGTGTCACAATTTCGATGCTTCCATCTTCAGTGATAGCACGAGTAGTGTCGATGAGTTTGCCGTTGAATTTACCAGCCAAGGCTTTTTTAGCTAGGGAATTGCTGATAGATTGGGCAATTTCAAAAGTTGTAACGCCAGATTCGAATTCACGAACAGCGCCATCTGGGAAAGTAATGTTAATCATGATGTTCTCCTTACTTATATTATTGACGAATGTGTTAACCCTATTCTGAAAACAGGGACAGAGGACTGTGAAAGCTAGAAAAACAAAAAGCGACATCCTCGAAAGGACGTCGCAACGTGGTTCCACCTTCATTTATGTTCCTCAAAAGAGAGGGACACCTCTGATTGGCTCTAACGTGGCCACCGTTTTATGTTTTCATAAAAAACTCAAGAGTAGTATCAGTTTAGGCTTTCTATGCGTTTCCAGCAACCACGCACTCTCTGGTAGAAAGGGACTAAGTGACTTGTCTCTATGGATTATTATAGCATGATTGTGAAAATTTTCAAGATATTTGTAGATTTTTTTGAATTTTCTTCATTGAAAAAGTGCTTGCTATGCTTTGTTAGGAGTAATGTAAAATAATCTTTTTGATAAGTTTTTACCTTGATAAAAGTAGTGTTCTGGATTTAGTAAGAGTGGGTTAAAGGTGACTATTAAACAGTATTTTTTGTTATAATATTAAAAAGATATATAAGAGGAAATGAGGAGAAAGAATGACAAAAATAGCTCTTCTTTCAGATATTCATGGAAATACCACCGCCTTGGAGGCTGTTTTGGCAGATGCTCGGCAGCTAGGAGTGGATGAATACTGGCTTTTGGGAGACATTCTCATGCCAGGGACAGGGCGTAGAAGAATTTTGGACTTGTTGGCTCAACTACCGATTACGGCTAGAGTTTTGGGAAACTGGGAAGACAGTCTTTGGCATGGTGTCCGTAAGGAATTGGATAGTACTCGTCCCAGTCAACGCTATCTCTTGCGCCAGTGCCAGTATGTTTTAGAGGAAATTTCCCTAGAAGAAATTGAACTGCTCCACAATCAACCTCTACAGATTCATCGTCAGTTTGGGGATTTGACGGTAGGAATTAGCCACCATCTTCCTGATAAGAACTGGGGGAGAGAGTTGATTCATACTGGAGCGCAAGAGGATTTTGACCGCTTGGTGACCAATCCACCTTGTGATATCGCTGTATATGGTCATATTCATCAGCAGTTGCTTCGTTACGGGACTGGTGGGCAATTGATTGTCAATCCAGGTTCGATTGGGCAACCTTTCTTTCTAGATACCCATTTGCGGAAGGACTTGCGAGCCCAGTATATGGTTTTGGAGTTCGATGATAAGGGCTTGGTAGATATGGACTTCCGACGGGTAGACTACGATGTGGCAGCTGAATTGCAGTTGGCTAAAGACCTCAAACTTCCCTATTTTGAGGTTTATTATGAAAGTCTGGTCAATGGTATCCACCATACTCATCATCAGGAATTTTTGAGAGAATTGGCCCAGAAAGAGGGCTACGATAGGGAGTTAGATGCCTGGTTGAAAAGTGGTAACGATTGACATTACAACTAAAAAGGGTATAATAATAGAAAAAGAAGAGTAGAGGCAGGGTAGCCTCGTAAAAAGGAGAAGAGGATGCAAATTCCAAGTAGATTTACCATTGCGACTCATATGCTGATAATCATTGCCCTCAAGGGAAAGGAAAGCAAGGTGACCAGTGATTTTCTGGCTGCTAGTGTCGGGGTCAATCCAGTCATTATCAGAAAGACCTTGTCCCAGTTGAAGAAGGCAGAGCTGATTTCAGTAGCGCGTGGAACAGGTGGGACAGAGATTGTCAAGGATCTCAAAGACATTAGTCTATTAGATGTTTATCAGGCTGTTGAGTGTCTGGGTAAGACTGGTCAACTCTTCAGTTTTCATGACAATCCAAATCCAAATTGCCCAGTTGGAGCCCATATTCATGATGTTTTGGATCAAAAATTGGAGAGAATCCAGCTGGCTATGGAGGCAGAGCTTGGTCAGACTAGCTTAGAGCAAGTCGTGGCCGACGCAGAGAGTCAGATGAAGGATTAAGAGGGATAGATGCCTGCAAATGAAACTCAAAACACTGCTAGAAATCTGGCAGTGTTTTTTTGAGATTGCGTAGAAAAAACTCCTGGGATATTCCAGGAGAGTATGAGTGGTTATTTAAACTTGAATCCTTCGTAAATAAGCTCTGTTTTTGGATTTTGTTTCTTAATCTGTTTGGCAAGTGACTTCATCATAGAAAGAGGACCACACATATAGACGCTTGCATGTTCGGGCACTTCTTTTTGTTCAAAATTAAGATAGCCATCTTTCCTACTGTCTACTAGATTGAGTTCAAAATTAGGATTTTTCTGAGCATAGTCACGGAGCAAATCTAGATAAACTGCATTTTTTTCTCCACGGAAGCTATAGTAGAAGTGAATCTGTTTATCTAAAATAGGATGTTCACGGATGTAAGAGATAAAGGGGGTGATCCCAATACCTACAGCAATCCAAACCTGATTTTCTCGTCCTTCATCTATAATCATATGCCCGTAAGCTCTGTCTACGGTTACTTTGCTGCCGACTTGAAGATTGTCATAGATATTCTTGGTATGGTCGCCAGAATTTTTGACAGTAAAGTAAAGAGTTTGGCCGTGACCACCTGAGATAGAAAAGGGATGTGGTGCGCTTTCGAAACCTTCTTGGAAAATCTTTAGGAATGAAAATTGTCCTGATTGATAGTTGAAAGGTCTGCTAAGATGGATTTGAATTTCTCTAGTATCGTGATTTAATCGTTTGAGATTGGTAATTTTCCCTAGATAGGGGAAGGAAATATTTTGATAAAGGCAGATGATATAAAAACCAGCTAGCAAGCCTAAAAGGGCATAGCTACCAACAACAAAACTTAGAAGATTAAATGTGAGGAGGCGATTACCCATCATCATGTAGACATGAAATAGTCCGAAAATATAAGCTAGATAAACCAGACGGTGAATCCATCGCCAAGCTTCGTATTGGATGTATTTGCCTAAATAGGCGACAAAGATGATGCTGACAAAGATATAGATGGCAAGGTTGCCAAACTGAGCAGCTAAGCGAGAGCCCCACAAACCGCCCATACTAAAGTTATGAAAGATTAGTAGGATGATGGAGAGAAAGGCTGTGAATTTGTGGACAGTATAGACCTTCTCCAAACCGTGAAACCAGCTTTCTAGTAGGGGGAGACGAGTGGCGAGGATAAAGGTCAGAGATAGGCTTGTTAAAGCTAGTCCTGGAATCATGAATTGGGGAGAAGTGCTCATCCAAGCAAAAAGAGTCAAGACAAAACTAGCTATGATAAAGAGTAGTCCTTTGATTGATTTCATAGAAAATTCCATTTCATTTAGATTTGATTTGTTGTAAATAAATTTGTTACATTTTATCATAGAAAAAGTATGGTGTCAAATTGAGGTCTATAAATATCTACTATCATAAAAAAACTCTCCAATTTAACTGGAGAGTTGCTGTTTATTCTGCAGCTTGTTGCCAACGTTTTGCTAGCATATGAGATAGGCTCGAAATTGCTAGGTTGAAGCTGAAGTAGATGAGGGCAATCAGGATATAAAGACTAAACACTTGCTCTGGTTCGAAATAACGGCCCATGAGAATTTGGCTGGCTCCAAAGAGTTCTTGTAGGGCGATAACAGAGTAGAGAAGACTGGTATCCTTAATCACGGTTACAAACTGAGAAATGATGGCTGGCAGCATTTTGCGGATTGCTTGTGGGAGAATGATGTGGTAGAGGATTTGGGCTGAGGTAAATCCTTGCGACATTCCTGCTTCGTACTGCCCCTTGTCTACGGCATTGAGACCGCCTCGGATAATCTCAGCTAGGGCTGCTGATGTAAAGAGGGTGAAGGCAGTGATTCCTGCTGGTGTGGATTTCATCTTGAACACTAAAAAGATAGTGAAAATCCAGAGAAGGTTGGGAACATTCCGTACAAATTCGATGTAAATGCTGGAGATGATGCGCAAGACAGGATTTTTGCCATTTCTCATGACGGCTAGCACCGTTCCGATGAGGGTAGAGAGGACGATGGCAATCAGAGAAATATAGAGGGTCAAGCCAAATCCTTTAAAGATAAAGATTAGGTTATCTGGGGTTAAAACTTCTAAAATGGATTCCATAGTAACCTCCTAAAGTGAATAGGCTTTTTTGTTGGCTTGCTCCATCTTGCGACCAAACTGGGCAACAGGGAAGCAAAGAGAAAAGTAGAGAAGGGCAGCGCCTAAAAATGCTGGAATGTAGTTTCCGTTAAGTGCCGACCAAGACTTGGTCACAAACATCAAGTCTACACCAGAAATAATAGCGACTGTGGAGGTATTCTTGATGAGGTTAACAATTTGGTTGGTCAAAGGAGGGAGAATGATACGGAAGGCTTGAGGCAAGATAATCAAGCGCATGGCACTGATATAGGTAAACCCTTGCGACAAGGCGGCCTCCATCTGACCGCTAGGAATAGACTGAATGCCTGAGCGAATTACCTCGGCGATATAGGCGCCGTGATAGAGTCCCACGCAGAGAACAGCCGTCCAATAAATCGGAATCATGATGGTGTGGTCACTGATAAGAGGTAGGCCATAAAAAACAATAACAAACTGCACCAAGAGGGGAGTATTTTGGTAAAACTCGACAAAGATGCGAGCCAAAATTCTCAATATCGGACGTTTACTGGTTGACATGGCTCCGAAGAAGATGCCCAAAACCATGGCTAGGATAAAGGATCCAATCGCTAGGGCAAGAGTAAAGAGGAAACCATTGAAAAATTGTCCAAAATCCTGAAAATAGGCTGTCCAAGATGATAAATCTGTCATGGGGTGTCCTCCTTAATCTGCGGTATGGCTAGATGGTTTCAGCTTGTAACGGTCATAGAGTTTCTGCAAACTGCCATCCTTGCTCCATTTAGTAACCAAGTTATCGAGATAGTCGTTGAGTTCGGTATTTGATTTCTTGGTAACGATACCGTAGTCAGATGGCTTGAAACTATCATCTAGTAGCTCTGTCCGTTTGCTGATGTAGCCAGATAGAATCGAGCGGTCAACGGAAAAGGCATCGATACGATGGGCATGAAGGGAAGTAATCAATTCTGGGTAGGAACCAAGTTCGACGAATTTAAACTTTAGACCTTTCTTTTTACCCAGTTCGGTAATCAGGCGTTGAGTAATGGAACCTTGGGCAATCCCGATGGTTTTGCCGTTTAAGTCCTCAATACTTTTGATTTTGGCAGACTTATTGACCAAAAAGCCAGAAGCGTCCGTGTAGTAAGGGCTGGTGAAGTTGTAGAGTTTTTTGCGTTCGTCTGTGATGGTAAAGGTCGCGATATCCATATCGACTTGTTCATTGTCTAGAAGGGGTCCGCGGGTTTGTGCTGTAACCGGTACATAGCGAACCTTGACCTTGAGCTCATCAGCTACCATCTTGGCCAAGTCAGTTTCGATACCAGAATAGGTCCCTGTCTTGGGATCCTTGTAACCGAAATTGGGAACGTCTTGTTTGACACCAACAACCAGCTCGCCTCTCTTTTGAATGTCTGCGACACTAGTATCAGCCTGAACTGGTTTTGCAGCAGCAAGGCCGAAAAGGCTAATCAATAATGCGGATAAAAAAAATTTCTTTTTCATAGGCGCCTCCTTATTTGACTTTGTCACTTTCGTGGTTGATGATTTTGCTGAGGAATTGTTGGGCACGAGGTTCGCTTGGATTGTCGAAAAAGTCATCGACATCGGTCGTATCTACCAAAACTTCTCCGTCAGCCATAAAGATGATGCGATCAGCAACTTCACGGGCAAAGCCCATTTCATGGGTAACGACAATCATATTCATACCATCGTGGGCCAATTTTTGCATAACTGCCAGAACGTCACCGATGGTTTCAGGGTCTAGGGCAGATGTTGGCTCATCAAAGAGGAGGAGTTCAGGATGCATAGCGAGTCCACGTGCGATGGCAATCCGTTGTTTTTGTCCACCAGATAGCATGGCTGGATAAGAATCTTTCTTGTCCCACATATTTACAAATTCCAGATATTTTTGGGCTGTTTTTTCAGCTTCTTTTTTATCAATTCCTAGAACTTTTATGGGTGCGAGTGTTACGTTTTCTAACACTGTTTTATGCGGATAGAGGTTAAAATGTTGGAAAACCATACCGACTTCCTTGCGAAGAGGTACTAAATCTTTCTGGCTGGCACCAGCAACTTGGTGGCCATTGACTAGGAGACTTCCCTTGTCAACAGCCTCTAAACCATTAATCGTACGGATAAGAGTGGACTTCCCAGAACCAGAAGGGCCTAGGAGTACAACAACTTGCCCTTTTTCAAAACGGAGATTGATGTCGCGGAGTGCATGGTAGTCTCCGTAATATTTTTCGACGTGTTCAAATTCTACTAAAGCCATAAGGAATCTCCTTTGTGTTAGATTTTATAACATGATTCTACACCAAAAGATTTGTCTTGTCAAATCATATCTGAAAAAATTCACTAAAATTTTATAAAAAAGCAATCTGGATAGAGAAAAAGCCTAAATCATGTTATAATGAAGCAATAGAATTCTTAGAAAGAGTGGATGTCTTTTTGATAACACCTACTTATGAATGGCAGTTTGCCCCGCAGGTAGAAGATGCGGATTTTACAAAGATAGCCAAGAAGGCTGGGCTGGGGCCTGAGGTGGCTCGCTTATTATTTGAGAGAGGGATTCAGGACCAAGAAAGTCTGAAGAAGTTTCTAGAACCTTCCTTGGAGGACTTGCACGACCCTTATCTGCTCCATGATATGGACAAGGCAGTAGAACGGATTCGTCAGGCCATTGAAGAAGGGGAAAATATCCTCGTTTACGGTGATTATGATGCGGATGGAATGACTTCGGCTTCGATTGTTAAGGAAAGTTTGGAACAGCTTGGCGCTGAGTGCCGGGTTTATCTGCCCAATCGTTTTACCGACGGTTATGGACCTAATGCCAGTGTTTACAAATATTTTATCGAGCAAGAAGGAATTTCCTTGATTGTGACGGTGGATAATGGGGTTGCGGGTCACGAGGCCATTGAACTGGCCCAGTCTATGGGAGTAGATGTCATTGTGACTGACCACCATTCTATGCCTGAAACCTTACCAGATGCCTATGCTATTGTCCATCCTGAACATCCTGATGCGGACTATCCTTTCAAATATTTGGCTGGTTGCGGAGTGGCTTTCAAGTTGGCTTGTGCCCTGTTAGAAGAAGTGCAAGTGGAATTGCTTGATTTGGTCGCTATTGGTACCATTGCAGATATGGTTAGTTTGACGGATGAGAACCGTATCTTGGTTCAATATGGTCTAGAAATGCTGGGGCATACTCAGCGCATTGGTTTACAAGAAATGCTGGATATGGCTGGGATTGCTGCCAACGAAGTAACAGAAGAAACGGTTGGTTTCCAGATTGCTCCTCGTTTGAATGCCTTGGGTCGCTTGGACGATCCTAATCCTGCCATTGATTTGCTGACTGGATTTGACGACGAGGAAGCTCACGAGATTGCCCTCATGATTCATCAGAAAAACGAAGAGCGCAAGGAAATCGTCCAGTCAATCTATGAAGAAGCCAAGACCATGGTGGATCCTGAGAAGAAGGTTCAGGTCTTGGCCAAGGAAGGCTGGAATCCTGGGGTTCTAGGAATAGTGGCTGGTCGTTTGTTGGAAGAACTAGGGCAGACAGTCATCGTTCTCAATATAGAAGACGGTCGTGCCAAGGGCAGTGCTCGTAGTGTGGAAGCGGTCGATATTTTTGAGGCTCTGGATCCCCATCGAGACCTCTTCATCGCATTTGGTGGCCATGCTGGCGCAGCAGGAATGACGCTGGAAGTGGAGAAACTCTCAGATTTATCTCAGGTTTTGGAAGATTATGTCCGTGAAAAAGGAGCAGATGCTGCTGGCAAGAACAAGTTAAATCTAGATGAAGAACTGGATTTGGAGACACTTAGCTTAGAAACGGTCAAAAGTTTTGAACGTTTAGCTCCCTTTGGAATGGACAATCAGAAACCTGTCTTTTATATCAAGGATTTTCAGGTCGAAAGTGCCCGTACTATGGGGGCAGGTAATGCCCATCTCAAGTTGAAAATTTCCAAAGGTGAGGCGAGTTTTGAAGTGGTGGCCTTCGGACAAGGTAGATGGGCAACAGAATTTGCTCAAACCAAGAATCTAGAGCTGGCAGTCAAATTGTCTGTCAACCAATGGAATGGCCAAACTGCCCTGCAGTTGATGATGGTGGATGCGCGTGTGGAGGGTGTTCAACTCTTTAACATCCGTGGGAAGAATGCAGTCTTGCCAGAAGGGGTTCCAGTCTTAGATTTCTCTGGAGAAGTGCCGGATTTAGCGACTAGTGAAACGGTTGTTGTAAAAACCATTCCTGAGGATATTACTCAGCTGAAGACCATTTTTCAGGAACAGAATTTTTCCGCTGTCTATTTCAAGAATGATATTGATAAGGCCTACTATCTGACAGGTTATGGGACTAGAGAGCAGTTTGCCAAATTGTACAAGACCATCTACCAGTTTCCAGAGTTTGATATTCGCTACAAGCTGAAAGACTTGGCTGCTTATCTCAATATTCAACAAATCTTGCTTGTCAAGATGATTCAAGTATTTGAAGAGCTAGGCTTTGTGACGATCAAAGATGGTGTCATGACAGTGAATAAAGAGGCACCGAAGCGGGAAATCGGAGAAAGTCAGATTTATCAAAATCTTAAACAAACCGTCAAAGACCAAGAAATGATGGCGCTGGGCACTGTGCAAGAAATTTATGACTTTTTAATGGAAAAAGAGTAGGTCGTAGGAAAGAGTTGGGCAACCAGCTCTTTTTTGAAAACAAATCTTCATTTTGAAAATCATTAAAAAAATGGTATAATGGTAGGAAAAGATTCGGCTAAAAGTAGTGCTTTTAGAATAAGAGGGTAAGCAACCCTATAATCAAGATAAATTAAGCTTTCGGAGGCAAAATGAGTAATATCAGTTTAACAACACTTGGTGGTGTACGTGAAAACGGGAAAAATATGTATATCGCTGAAATCGATGGATCTATTTTCGTTTTGGATGCAGGTCTAAAATACCCTGAAAATGAACAACTAGGGGTGGATGTGGTCATTCCCAATATGGACTACCTTTTTGAAAATAGCGATCGTATCGCTGGTGTCTTCTTGACCCACGGTCATGCGGATGCCATTGGTGCTCTGCCTTATCTCTTGGCTGAAGCCAAGGTACCTGTATTTGGTTCTGAGTTGACCATTGAGTTGGCCAAACTCTTTGTCAAAGGAAATGACACAGTTAAGAAATTCAATGATTTCCATGTTATAGATGAGGATACGGAGATAGATTTTGGAGGAACTGTGGTGTCCTTCTTCCGTACGACCCACTCTATTCCAGAAAGTCTGGGTGTGGTCTTGAAGACAGCTGAAGGTAGTATCGTTTATACAGGTGACTTCAAATTTGACCAGACAGCTAGTGAATCCTATGCGACAGACTTTGCTCGTTTAGCAGAAATCGGTCGTGATGGAGTTCTAGCTCTTCTTAGCGATTCAGCCAATGCGGACAGTAATATCCAAGTGGCTAGCGAAAGTGAAGTTGGGGACGAGATCACTCAAACCATTTCGGACTGGGATGGTCGTATCATTGTTGCAGCAGTAGCCAGCAACCTCTCTCGTATCCAGCAGGTGTTTGACGCTGCGGATGCAACAGGTCGTCGTGTGGTCTTGACAGGATTCGATATTGAAAATATCGTCCGTACTGCTATTCGCCTTAAGAAATTGTCTCTAGCTAACGAGAGTCTTTTGATTAAGCCAAAAGATATGTCTCGTTTTGAAGACCATGAGTTGATTATCCTTGAGACAGGTCGTATGGGTGAGCCTATCAACGGTCTTCGCAAGATGTCGATTGGTCGCCATCGTTATGTGGAAATCAAGGATGGTGACCTAGTCTATATCGTAACCACTCCGTCTATCGCCAAAGAGGCGGTCATGGCGCGTGTGGAAAATATGATTTACCAAGCTGGCGGGGTTGTCAAATTGATTACCCAAAGCTTGCGTGTGTCAGGACATGGAAATGCGCGTGACTTGCAGTTGATGATCAATCTCTTGCAGCCTAAGTATCTCTTCCCAATTCAAGGGGAATACCGTGAGTTGGATGCCCATGCTAAGGCTGCTATGGCGGTTGGAATGTTGCCAGAACGCATTTTCATCCCTAAAAAGGGAACCAGCATGGCTTATGAGAATGGAGACTTTGTCCCAGCTGGCGCGGTTTCGGCAGGTGATGTCTTGATTGACGGGAATGCCATTGGTGATGTTGGTAATGTAGTCCTTCGTGATCGTAAGGTCCTTTCAGAGGATGGTATTTTCATCGTAGCAATCACCGTTAACCGTCGTGAGAAGAAAATTGTGGCCAAGGCTCGTGTTCACACGCGTGGATTTGTTTATCTCAAGAAGAGTCGCGATATTCTCCGTGAAAGTTCAGAATTGATTAACCAAACTGTAGAAGACTATCTGCAAGGAGATGACTTTGACTGGGCAGATCTTAAAGGGAAGGTTCGTGATAATTTGACTAAGTATCTCTTTGACCAGACTAAGCGTCGTCCAGCCATTCTACCAGTAGTCATGGAAGCGAAATAATCGTTGAAATAAACAGAGAGAAAGTCGAGTTTCGGCTTTTTCTTATAGAAAAATAGAGGAAAAAATTATGGCAGTAATGAAAATCGAGTATTACTCACAAGTTTTGGATATGGAGTGGGGAGTGAATGTCCTCTATCCTGATGCCAATCGAGTGGAAGAACCAGAGTGTCAAGATATTCCTGTCTTGTACCTTTTGCACGGGATGTCTGGCAATCATAATAGCTGGCTCAAGCGGACCAATGTAGAACGCTTGCTTCGAGGAACCAATCTCATCGTTGTCATGCCCAATACCAGCAACGGTTGGTACACTGATACCCAATATGGTTTTGACTATTACACAGCTCTAGCAGAGGAATTACCACAGGTTCTAAAACGCTTCTTCCCTAACATGACTAGCAAGCGTGAAAAGACCTTTATCGCTGGTCTCTCTATGGGAGGCTATGGCTGTTTCAAATTGGCTCTTGCTACAAATCGTTTTTCTCACGCAGCTAGTTTTTCAGGTGCCCTTAGTTTTCAAGATTTTTCTCCTGAGAGCCAAAATTTGGGAACACCAGCTTATTGGAGGGGTGTGTTTGGAGAAATTAAAGACTGGACAACTAGTCCCTATTCTCTTGAAAGTCTGGCTAAAAAATCGGATAAAAAGACCAAGCTGTGGGCTTGGTGTGGCGAGCAGGATTTCTTGTATGAAGCCAATAATCTAGCAGTGAAAAATCTTAAAGGGCTGGGCTTTGATGTGACCTATAGCCATAGCGCTGGAACCCATGAGTGGTACTACTGGGAAAAACAATTGGAACGGTTTCTAGCAACTCTGCCAATCGATTTCAAATTGGAAGAGAGATTGTCATAATTTAGCTTTCTTTCAGCTTGTTTTAGTAAAATAGCTTTTATTTTCTAGAAAGGTGGAGGGACATGCGCTGGATTTTTCGTTTGATAGGGGCTTTCTTTTCTTTTGTGTGGCGTTTGTTTTGGCGTCTAGTTTGGATAGTTTTTCTTTTGTGTGCTTTTGCTTTTGGACTTCTCTGGTATCTGAACGGTGATTTTCAAGGAGCGCTAAAGCAAGCAGAGCGGTCAGTAAAAATTGGTCAACAAAGTATCGACCAATGGGAAAAAACAGGGCAACTGCCTAAGTTGAACCAGACAGATAGCCACCAACACTCTGAAGGAAGGTGGCCGCAGGCTTCTGCTCGTATTTATCTAGATCCCCAGATGGATTCACGCTTTCAAGAGGCGTATTTAGAAGCAATCCAGAATTGGAATCAAACGGGTGCTTTTCATTTTGAACTCGTGACTGAGTCCAGCAAGGCAGATATCTTGGCTACGGAGATGAATGACGGAGGCACTCCTGTGGCAGGAGAGGCAGAAAGTCAGACCAATCTATTAACGGGGCAATTCTTGTCTGTAACGGTACGGTTGAATCATTATTATCTGTCCAATCCTAACTATGGCTATTCCTATGAGCGTATTGTCCATACGGCAGAACATGAGTTGGGTCATGCAATTGGCTTGGAGCATACAGATGAGAAGTCTGTCATGCAACCTGCGGGTTCCTTTTATGGTATCCAGGAAGAGGATGTTGCAAACCTCCGAAAAATATATGAGACCAATGAGTAGGGGACTATTTTTCCCTACTTTTTTGCTATAATGGAACTATGAATAACTTGATTAAATCAAAACTAGAGCTCTTGCCGACCAGCCCTGGTTGCTACATTCACAAGGATAAAAACGGCACCATTATCTATGTAGGAAAGGCTAAAAATCTGCGTAACCGCGTGCGGTCTTATTTCCGTGGAAGTCATGATACTAAGACAGAGGCTCTGGTGTCTGAAATTGTGGATTTTGAATTTATCGTTACTGAGTCTAATATTGAGGCACTTCTCCTAGAAATTAATCTGATCAAGGAAAATAAGCCTAAATACAATATCATGCTCAAGGATGACAAGTCTTATCCTTTCATCAAAATCACTAATGAGCACTATCCTCGTTTGATTATTACCCGTCAGGTCAAAAAGGACGGAGGTCTTTATTTCGGTCCCTATCCAGATGTGGGGGCAGCCAATGAAATCAAGCGGCTGCTGGATCGGATTTTCCCTTTTCGGAAATGTACGAATCCACCGTCTAAGGTCTGTTTTTACTACCATATCGGTCAATGTATGGCCCACACAATCTGTAAGAAGGATGAGGCCTATTTCAAGTCTATGGCTCAGGAGGTTTCCGATTTTCTAAAAGGGCAGGATGACAAAATCATTGATGACCTAAAGGGCAAAATGGCAGCGGCAGCCCAGGCTATGGAGTTTGAACGTGCGGCAGAATACCGTGACCTAATTCAGGCTATTGGAACGCTTCGAACCAAGCAACGGGTCATGGCTAAGGATCTCCAAAATCGGGATGTCTTTGGCTATTATGTGGACAAGGGCTGGATGTGTGTGCAGGTTTTCTTTGTCCGTCAGGGCAAGCTCATTGAGCGGGATGTCAATCTATTCCCCTACTACAATGATCCGGACGAGGACTTCTTAACCTATGTGGGACAATTCTATCAAGAAAAATCTCACCTAGTTCCTAATGAGGTGCTGATTCCGCAGGATATTGATGAAGAAGCCGTCGAGGCCTTAGTGGATACTAAGATTCTCAAACCCCAGCGTGGAGAGAAGAAACAACTGGTCAATCTAGCCATAAAAAATGCTCGTGTTAGTCTGGAGCAGAAGTTCAATCTGCTAGAAAAATCTGTCGAAAAGACACAAGGAGCTATTGAAAATCTAGGACGCTTGCTCCAAATTCCGACCCCAGTCCGTATCGAATCTTTCGATAACTCCAACATCATGGGAACCAGTCCTGTTTCAGCCATGGTGGTCTTTGTTAACGGTAAACCGAGTAAGAAGGATTACCGTAAGTACAAGATAAAAACCGTTGTTGGACCGGACGATTATGCCAGCATGAGAGAAGTCGTTCGCAGGCGTTATGGTCGAGTACAGCGTGACGGTTTGACTCCTCCAGATTTGATTGTCATCGATGGGGGACAAGGTCAGGTCAATATCGCCAAGCAAGTCATCCAAGAAGAGCTGGGTTTGGATATCCCCATTGCAGGTCTGCAAAAGAATGATAAGCACCAAACCCATGAATTGCTCTTTGGAGATCCGCTTGAGGTGGTGGAGTTGTCTCGTAATTCTCAGGAATTTTTCCTCCTCCAACGCATTCAGGATGAGGTGCACCGCTTTGCCATTACTTTCCACCGCCAACTGCGCTCCAAAAATTCCTTTTCATCACAATTGGATGGCATTGACGGCCTGGGACCTAAACGCAAGCAAAATCTCATGAAGCATTTCAAGTCTCTGACAAAAATCAAGGAATCCAGTGTGGATGAGATTGTCGAAGTTGGAGTACCAAGAGCAGTAGCAGAGGCTGTGCAAAGAAAGTTGAACCCGCAGGAAGAAGAGAAATTAGCTCAAGTGGCGGAACAAGGAATAATAGAATGGAGAGAAAATGAGTAAAATAAGTAAAATAAGCAATAAAATATTAGGGACAGTATATGTAATTTCTTATCTCTGCCTTCTTTATTGTCTGTGGATTTGGAATGGACCAATTTTTCTTTTTTTGACGGTTATCTTATTTGGTTTTCCCTTGTTGATAATAGCCCTTCCTTTGTTAGGTTTATGGATATTTACAAAATTGAAATCCCAGATTTTAATTGGTTATATATCGAGTTTATTGAACAGCTATTATCTGTATTTGGTACTTAAAAATTTTCATTTAGAACGAATTACAGATACAGCAGGCCATAAAATTGCTTTATCGTCCGGGCTATCTGTTGCAATTATCATTTTTGATGTGATACTTTTATCAGTTGCTACCTTAGGTTTTTATAAAAATTATATTTTGGTTTTTAAAAAAGAATAATTTGGACCAAGAGATACTATGAAAAATCCCTGCAAGCTCTTTCAAATTATGGTAGAATGGAAGCAGTAGAATTAGAAAAGGAAATCGATTATGAAATTTCTTGAATTAAATAAAAAACGTCATGCAACTAAGCATTTCACTGATAAGCCAGTTGATCCAAAAGATGTGCGTACGGCTATCGAAATTGCAACCTTGGCACCAAGTGCCCACAACAGCCAGCCTTGGAAATTTGTGGTAGTACGTGAGAAAAATGCTGAACTAGCAAAATTGGCTTACGGTTCAAACTTTGAGCAGGTATCATCAGCGCCCGTAACTATTGCCTTGTTTACAGATACAGATTTGGCTAAACGTGCTCGTAAGATTGCCCGAGTTGGTGGTGCTAACAATTTCTCAGAAGAACAACTACAATACTTCATGAAGAATTTACCTGCGGAATTTGCACGTTACAATGAACAACAAGTCAGTGACTACCTAGCCCTCAATGCAGGTTTGGTTGCTATGAACTTGGTTCTTGCTCTTACAGACCAAGGAATCGGGTCAAATCTGATTCTTGGTTTTGACAAATCAAAAATCAATGAAGTTTTGGACATCGAAGACCGTTTCCGCCCAGAACTCTTGATTACAGTGGGTTATACAGACGAAAAATTGGAACCAAGCTACCGCTTGCCAGTAGATGAAATCATCGAGAAAAGATAGAAAGAAGAAAGAAATGACAACAATTGATTTTACAGCAGAAGTAGAAAAACGCAAAGAAGACCTCTTGGCTGACTTGTTTAGCCTTTTGGAAATCAACTCAGAACGAGATGATAGCAAGGTTGATGCTGAGCATCCATTTGGGCCTGGTCCAGTAAAAGCCTTGGAGAAATTCCTTGAAATCGCAGACCGTGATGGCTACCCAACTAAGAATGTTGATAACTACGCAGGACATTTTGAGTTTGGTGATGGAGAAGAAGTTCTCGGAATCTTTGCTCATATGGATGTGGTGCCTGCTGGTAGCGGTTGGGACACAGATCCTTACACACCAACTATCAAAGATGGTCGTCTTTATGCGCGTGGTTCTTCTGATGACAAGGGACCTACAACAGCTTGTTACTATGGTTTGAAAATCATCAAAGAATTGGGCCTTCCAACTTCTAAGAAAGTTCGTTTCATCGTTGGAACAGACGAAGAATCAGGCTGGGCAGACATGGACTACTACTTCGAGCACGTAGGACTTGCCAAGCCAGACTTTGGCTTCTCTCCAGACGCTGAGTTCCCTATCATCAATGGTGAAAAAGGAAACATCACAGAATACCTCCACTTTGCAGGAGAAAATACAGGTGCAGCCCGTCTTCACAGCTTTACAGGTGGTTTACGTGAAAACATGGTGCCTGAATCAGCGACAGCAGTCGTTTCAGGTGGTTTGGCTGACTTGCAAGCTAAACTAAATGCCTTTGTTGCAGAACACAAACTCAGAGGAGAACTCCAAGAAGAAGCTGGCCAATACAAGGTGACGATCATTGGTAAATCAGCCCACGGTGCTATGCCTGCTTCAGGCATCAATGGTGCGACTTACCTAGCCCTATTCCTTAGCCAGTTTGACTTTGCTGGTCCAGCCAAAGACTACCTTGACATCGCTGGTAAAATTCTCTTGAACGACCACGAGGGGGAAAATCTCAAGATTGCCCATGTGGATGAAAAGATGGGTGCCCTTTCTATGAATGCCGGCGTCTTCCGCTTTGATGAAACAAGCGCTGATAATACCATTGCCCTTAATATCCGCTATCCAAAAGGAACAAGTCCAGAGCAAATCAAGTCAATCCTTGAAAACTTGCCAGTTGTTTCTGTTAGCCTTTCTGAACATGGACATACGCCTCACTACGTGCCAATGGAAGATCCACTTGTGCAAACCTTGTTGAATGTTTATGAAAAACAAACAGGCCTTAAAGGTCACGAGCAAGTCATCGGTGGTGGAACCTTTGGTCGTTTGCTCGAACGTGGAGTTGCCTACGGTGCTATGTTCCCAGACTCGATTGATACCATGCACCAAGCCAATGAATTTATCGCCTTGGATGATCTCTTCCGAGCAGCAGCAATTTATGCCGAAGCTATTTATGAATTGATCAAATAAAACGATAGAAGTCTGAGATCTTATGCTTAGACTTCTTTTTGGAGGGAAAGTAGATGTCTCAAATTGAAAGAATCAAGCAGGCTATTATGGCGGATCCACAGAATGTCGACTATACAGAGCGTGGCATTGAGCCTCTCTTTGCAGCGCCAAAGACTGCTCGCATCAATATCATCGGTCAAGCGCCTGGTCTTAAAACCCAAGAAGCAGGCCTTTACTGGAAGGACAAAAGTGGCGATCGTTTGCGGGACTGGCTAGGTGTGGATGAAGATACCTTTTACAACTCAGGTTATTTTGCTGTTCTGCCTATGGATTTCTACTTTCCAGGGCATGGCAAGTCAGGTGATTTACCACCTCGAGCAGGGTTTGCCGAAAAATGGCATCCACAGCTCTTGCAAGAATTACCAGATATTCAATTGACCCTCTTGATTGGACAATATGCCCAGGCTTACTATTTAAAGGAGAAAGTCAGTGGCAAGGTGACAGAACGGGTAAAACATTACCAGAACTATCTGCCAACCTATTTTCCACTGGTACACCCCTCACCGCGAAATCAAATCTGGATGGCCAAAAATCCTTGGTTTGAGTCAGAAGTGGTGCCAGATTTGAAAAAAAGAATTAAAACCATTTTATAGTCAATGAAAATCAAAGAGCAAACTAGGAAGCTAGCCGCAGGCTGCTCAAAGTACAGCTTTGAGGTTGTGGATAGAACTGACGAAGTCAGTAACCATACCTACGGTAAGGCGACGCTGACATGGTTTGAATTTGATTTTCGAAGAGTATTAGGAGAAAAAGAATGAAAGAAATAACCTTTGACGCATTTTACCAGCTTTACCAAAATGACCAACTTTCTCTAGTGGACGTGAGAGAAGTGGAGGAGTTTGAAGCTCTTCATTTAGAAGGTGCTCAGAATCTTCCTCTGAGTCAATTAGCTGATACGTATGATCAATTGGACAAGGATCAGTTACATTATGTTATTTGTAAATCTGGAATGAGATCGGCGCGTGCTTGCCAATTCTTATCAGAACAAGGTTATGAGGTTATCAATGTCCAAGGTGGAATGATGACTTTTGAAGAACTGTAAACAGTAGAATTTTCTCCTACTTGGTTTGGACTAGGTAGGAGAATGTTATTTTTAGACAATTCTCATTTTTAAGAATCTTGAAAACATTCAATATTTACTTCGTGAAGCTTTTTTCATGCTCCTATTCATGATATACTAGGTCAGTATTTTATAAATATGAAGGAGATTTTCATGGCTAAAAAAGGTGCCTTAACAGGTTTACTCCTGTTTGGAATATTTTTTGGTGCGGGGAACTTGATTTTTCCGCCTTCTCTAGGTGCTCTATCTGGAGAACATTTTCTTCCTGCCATCGCAGGTTTTGTCTTTTCAGGTGTCGGTATCGCCGTCTTGACTCTTATTATTGGAACGCTAAATCCTAAAGGATATATTTACGAGATTTCAACAAAGATAGCGCCTTGGTTTGCGACTCTTTACCTCTCAGTTCTTTACTTGTCAATCGGTCCATTCTTTGCTATCCCACGTACAGCTACAACAGCTTATGAAGTCGGGATTAGCCCCCTTTTGTCGGATGCTAATAAAGGTCTTGGATTGATTGTCTTTACGGTTCTGTATTTTGCGGCAGCCTATTTGATTTCGCTTAATCCATCAAAAATCTTGGACCGTATCGGTCGTATTTTAACGCCAGTCTTTGCGATTTTGATTGTCATCTTGGTTGTACTAGGAGCTTTCAAATACGGTGGAACAAGTCCTCAAGCTGCTTCAGCTGCTTATCAAGCTTCTGCTTTTGGTACAGGTTTCTTAGAAGGTTACAATACCTTGGATGCCCTTGCCTCAGTTGCCTTTAGTGTAATCGCAGTTCAAACCTTGAAACAACTTGGATTTTCAAGTAAGAAAGAATACATTTCAACTATTTGGGTTGTTGGTATCGTTGTAGCCCTTGCTTTCAGCGCTCTTTACATCGGTTTAGGTTTCCTTGGAAATCATTTCCCAGTACCAGCTGAAGCGATGAAGGGTGGAACACCAGGTGTTTACATCTTGTCACAAGCCACTCAAGAAATCTTTGGCTCAACAGCTCAACTCTTCCTTGCAGCTATGGTTACCGTAACCTGCTTCACAACAACAGTTGGTTTGATTGTGTCAACAGCTGAGTTCTTTAATGAGCGTTTCCCACAAATCAGCTACAAGGTTTATGCGACAGCCTTTACTTTGATTGGATTTGCCATTGCTAATTTGGGTCTTGATGCGATTATCAAGTACTCCATTCCTGTACTGGTTATCTTGTACCCAATCACGATTGCTATCGTTATGATTGTCATTGTCAACAAATTTGTTGCCCTTTCAAAACCAGGTATGCAGTTGACAATTGCTGTGGTTACAGCTATTGCTATTGCAAGCGTACTAGGAAGCTCGTTTAAGGTTGAGTTTCTTGCAAACCTTGTCAACGCTCTTCCTTTTGCAAAGGCATCACTCCCATGGTTAGTACCAGCTATTGTCGGAATCTTGCTCTCATTGGTTCTACCAAACAAGCAAGAAAGCGATGTTTTTGAAATGGAATAATCACTAAAATCACTTTTGTAGCCAAGTCTACAGGAGTGATTTTCTTTTTTTATCCGATGATAAATGTGTTATAATAGGTAGCAAAAGAGGTGAAGAAATGAATCAGACTATAAACTATATCAAAGAACTGACAGCCATCGCATCGCCAACAGGCTTCACTCGTGAGATTTCGGACTATTTAGTAAAGACTCTAGAAGGCTTCGGTTACCAACCGATTCGCACAGCCAAGGGCGGTGTCAATGTAACTATCAAAGGTCAAAATGATGAACAACAACGCTATGTGACTGCCCATGTGGATACGCTGGGTGCTATTGTTCGCGCTGTCAAACCAGACGGCCGTCTCAAACTGGATCGTATCGGTGGTTTTCCTTGGAACATGATCGAAGGTGAGAACTGTATCGTTCATGTGGCTAGCACAGGTGAAAAAGTATCAGGAACCATCCTTATCCACCAGACTTCTTGCCATGTCTACAAGGATGCGGGGACTGCAGAACGCACCCAGGACAATATGGAAGTGCGTTTGGACGCAAAAGTAACCAATGAAAAAGAAACTCGTGCTCTTGGCATTGAGGTCGGTGATTTTATCAGCTTTGACCCACGAACTATCGTGACAGAGACAGGTTTTATCAAGTCTCGTCATTTGGACGATAAGGTCAGCGCAGCGATTTTGCTCAATCTCCTTCGCATTTATAAGGAAGAGAAGATTGAATTGCCAGTAACAACCCATTTTGCTTTTTCAGTCTTTGAAGAAGTGGGACATGGGGCTAACTCTAATATTCCTGCTCAGGTAGTAGAATATCTGGCTGTGGATATGGGAGCTATGGGGGATGATCAGCAAACAGACGAATATACAGTATCTATCTGTGTCAAGGATGCTTCTGGACCTTATCACTATGACTTCCGTCAACATTTAGTGGCCTTGGCTAAAGAGCAAGATATTCCATTTAAACTGGATATCTATCCATTTTATGGTTCGGACGCTTCAGCAGCTATGTCTGCAGGGGCAGAAGTCAAACACGCCCTTCTCGGTGCTGGTATCGAGTCTAGTCATTCTTATGAACGTACTCATATTGACTCGGTGGTTGCAACAGAGCGTATGGTCGATACTTACCTTAAGAGCAATTTGGTAGACTAATATGTGCCTGATTTGCCAGAGAATTGAGCTCATTAAGAAGGATGAAAATCCTTATTTTGTCAAAGAGTTGGAAACAGGCTATCTTGTGATTGGAGATTACCAGTATTTTGCAGGCTATAGTCTCTTTCTAGCCAAGGAACATGTCACCGAATTGCATCATTTAGAGAAGGAAACTAGAATCCGTTTTCTAGAGGAAATGAGTTTGGTCCAAGAGGCGGTTGCTAAGGCCTTTGCTGCTGAGAAAATGAATATCGAACTGCTAGGAAATGGTGATGCTCATCTTCACTGGCATTTTTTTCCTAGACGAAGAGGTGATATGAATGGTCACGGTCTCAAGGGGCGTGGGCCAGTTTGGTGGGTTCCCTTTGAAGAAATGACAGCAGAAACCTGCCAAGCAAAATCGGATGAGATTAAAAGATTAGTCGAACGTTTATCGTCAGAACTAGATAAATTATTGGAAATAAAGGAGTAGAAATGAAAAAAAGATACCTTGTCTTGACAGCCTTGCTAGCCTTGAGTCTAGCAGCTTGTTCACAAGAAAAAGCAAAAAATGAAGATGGAGCAGCTAAGACAGAACAAACAGCCAAAGTTGATGGAACAGTCGGAAATAAGTCTCAAGAAGCCACCCAGAAAAAAGCAGAAGTGGTTAACAAAGGTGACTACTATAGTATCCAAGGGAAATACGATGAAATTATCGTAGCAAATAAACACTATCCATTATCGAAAGACTACAATCCAGGGGAAAATCCAACAGCCAAGGCTGAGTTGGTCAAACTCATCAAAGCGATGCAAGAGGCAGGCTTCCCAATTAGTGATCAATACAGTGGTTTTAGAAGTTACGAGACTCAGACTAACCTCTATCAAGATTATGTCAATAAAGATGGAAAGGCTGCAGCTGACCGTTACTCTGCCCGTCCTGGCTATAGCGAGCACCAGACAGGCTTGGCCTTTGATGTGATTGGGACAAATGGTGATTTGGTGACAGAAGAAAAAGCGGCCCAATGGCTCTTGGACCATGCGGCTGATTATGGTTTTGTTGTCCGTTATCTTAAAGGTAAGGAAAAGGAAACAGGCTATATGGCTGAGGAATGGCACCTTCGTTATGTCGGAAAAGAGGCTAAAGAGATTGCAGCTAGTGGCCTCAGTTTGGAAGAGTATTTCGGCTTTGAAGGTGGAGATTACGTCGATTAAAAAATAAACTTTTCTCTTGCAATTCCAGATAAATAGTGTATAATAGATGAGTATGTGTAAAGCATACTTGTGGGAGGTAAAAATCTTTAATTACCGCCAAAACCACAAAGGAGGATTTAAAAATGGCTAAAAAAGTCGAAAAACTTGTAAAATTGCAAATCCCTGCTGGTAAAGCTACACCAGCTCCACCGGTTGGACCTGCTCTTGGTCAAGCTGGTATCAACATCATGGGATTCACAAAAGAGTTCAACGCTCGTACAGCTGACCAAGCTGGTATGATCATTCCAGTTGTTATCTCAGTTTACGAAGATAAATCATTTACTTTCATCACTAAAACACCACCAGCTGCTGTTCTTTTGAAAAAAGCTGCAGGTGTTGAAAAAGGATCAGGTACACCTAACAAAACTAAAGTTGCTACAGTTACTCGTGCACAAGTACAAGAAATTGCAGAAACTAAGATGCCAGATTTGAACGCAGCAAACGTAGAGTCTGCAATGCGTATGATCGAAGGTACTGCTCGTTCTATGGGATTCACTGTTGTTGACTAATCAATAACACGGTAGAAAATCTCACAGCAGTCTATTAGTTGCTTTTCATACTAGGCAAGTGACTGATGCTTGTACTTGAGTACAGCAAGGGAGCTTAACGAAGTAGGAAAAGGAAAATAATAGACTGAAAACCCGCAAGACTTCATCATTTCGAGAAGTGACGTGGGAGATGAAAATCGATTGAACCACTTACAAGGAGAATAGAAAATGGCTAAAAAAAGCAAACAACTTCGTGCTGCTCTTGAGAAAATCGACAGCACAAAAGCATACAGCGTAGAAGAAGCTGTAGCACTTGCAAAAGAAACTAACTTTGCAAAATTTGACGCAACTGTAGAAGTTGCTTACAACTTGAACATCGACGTTAAAAAAGCTGACCAACAAATCCGTGGAGCAATGGTATTGCCAAACGGTACTGGTAAAACTTCACGCGTTCTTGTTTTCGCACGTGGTGCAAAAGCTGAAGAAGCAAAGGCTGCTGGTGCAGACTTTGTTGGTGAAGATGACCTTGTTGCTAAAATCAACGACGGTTGGTTGGACTTCGACGTAGTTATTGCTACACCTGACATGATGGCTCTTGTTGGACGTCTTGGACGTGTCCTTGGACCACGTAACTTGATGCCAAACCCTAAAACTGGTACTGTAACAATGGATGTTGCTAAAGCAGTTGAAGAGTCTAAAGGTGGTAAAATCACTTACCGTGCTGACCGTGCAGGTAACGTTCAAGCAATCATTGGTAAAGTATCATTTGAAGCTGAAAAATTGGTTGAAAACTTCAAAGCTTTCAACGAAACAATCCAAAAAGCAAAACCAGCTACAGCTAAAGGAACTTACGTAACAAACTTGACTATCACAACTACTCAAGGTGTTGGTATCAAAGTTGACGTAAACTCACTTTAATCAGTAGTTTATATCAGAGAACGAGTACGAAAGTACTCGTTTTTTTAGGTGCGACGAACATTCCGTTCATCTGAGGTGTAAATCCTCTGCGGGGATCATATACTAGTAAACCCAAAAGTGATTCCCAAGTCTAACTATTGTGAGTAGCTGATCGAACGGAATTAGGATAGACTGTTTAAGTCTGACGTTGGAAATAAGAATCGGCAGAGAAAGAGATAGAGAAATCTTGGCTCTATGAATAGGCACGTGATAGTAAAGCGTATATAGCGGATAAGGAGGCCAGCAACTCTAAAGTACAAATATGTTATCGTAACCTATATGCGTAAACTACATGAGCAATTGAATTAGAACTAGAGAGGTGATTAATGGATTCATGCTATAGTCATGGCAGCTTGTATGCTTTTGATTCTAGTTTATCAAATAATAGATTAGAATTGTCAGACAATATCATTTTATGTTATAATGAAGAAAAAACAGAGGTGTTCAAATGTCAGAAGCAGGTCATAAGTTTTTAGCAAAACTGGGGAAAAAACGCTTACGTCCAGGTGGAAAACGTGCCACAGATTGGTTAATTGCGGAAGGAGGATTTTCAAAAGAAAAGAGAATATTAGAGGTTGCGTGTAATAGGGGAACTACAGCAATTGAGTTGGCACAGTGTTTTGGTTGTAAGATAACTGCTGTTGATATGGATGGACAAGCCTTAGAAGTGGCTAAAAAATCTGCTGAAACGGCAGGTGTTGCTAATTTAATCAGTTTTGAAAGTGCTAATGCAATGAAACTTCCTTATGAAGATGCTAGTTTTGATATTGTTATAAATGAAGCTATGCTGACTATGCAAGCCGATCAAGCTAAGAAAAAATGTGTAATGGAGTATTTAAGGGTTTTAAAACCTGAAGGTCTTCTCTTGACACATGATGTGCTTCTTAAGGAAGCTAAAGAGTCTGTCAGACAGGAACTGTCACAAGCAATTCATGTAAATGTAGGTCCTTTAAGTCAAGATGGTTGGGAACAGGTGATGATAGAATCAGGTTATCGTGATGTGAAAGTATTGACTGGTGAAATGACATTAATGAAATTATCGGGTATGATTTATGACGAAGGTTGGCTAGGAACCTTGAAAATTTGTGTAAATGCTTGTAAAAAGGAGAATAGAAAGCAGTTTTTAACTATGTATAAAATGTTCGATAAGAATAAAAAAAACTTGGGCTTTATTGCGATGGCTAGTCATAAATCGTCAAATCGTTAGATAATCATTGATGTTAACTTTTCCTTTCTTCTTTCTTAAAAAATATGCTATAATAGAGAGTAAAAACTTTGAAAGAAAGAAAAAGATGAATTTAAAAGATTATATTGCAACAATTGAAAATTATCCAAAGGAAGGGATTACCTTCCGTGATATCAGTCCTTTGATGGCTGATGGGAATGCTTACAGCTATGCTGTTCGTGAAATCGTTCAGTATGCGACTGACAAGAAAATTGACATGATTGTAGGTCCTGAAGCTCGTGGTTTTATCGTGGGCTGTCCAGTTGCCTTTGAGTTGGGAATTGGTTTTGCACCTGTTCGTAAACCAGGTAAATTGCCACGCGAAGTTATTTCTGCTGACTACGAAAAAGAATACGGTGTTGATACCTTGACTATGCATGCTGATGCCATCAAGCCAGGTCAACGTGTTCTTATTGTGGATGACCTCTTGGCAACAGGTGGAACTGTTAAGGCAACCATCGAGATGATTGAAAAACTTGGTGGTGTTGTAGCAGGTTGTGCCTTCCTTGTTGAATTGGATGAATTGAACGGTCGTGAAAAAATCGGTGACTACGATTACAAAGTTCTTATGCATTATTAATGAAAAACAGTCCCTAGGGCTGTTTTCTCTACATTAGGATATAAAAATAGACTATATCTAGTTAGAGAAAAACTATAATTGAAAACTATATCTTCTTGCAGTATAATAAAAGGACTAGATGTTTGAGATTTAGTTTCATACTCAATGAAAATCAAAGAGCAAACTAGGAAACTAGCCGCAGGCTGTACTTGAGTACAGCAAGGCAACGTTGACGAGGTTTGAAGAGATTTTCGAAGAGTTTCAAACATATGCAATGATTCCTGAAAAGTACAGTTAGGAGAGGGTTATGCCGATTCGAATTGATAAAAAATTGCCAGCTGTTGAGATTTTACGGACAGAGAATATCTTTGTCATGGATGATCAACGTGCGGCCCACCAAGATATCCGTCCCTTGAAGATTTTAATTTTAAATCTCATGCCACAAAAAATGGTCACAGAGACCCAGTTGTTGCGCCATTTGGCCAATACGCCCCTGCAACTGGATATTGATTTTCTCTATATGGAGAGTCACCGTTCTAAAACAACTCGTTCAGAGCACATGGAGACCTTTTATAAAACTTTTCCTGAAGTCAAGGATGAGTATTTTGATGGGATGATTATCACAGGTGCTCCAGTTGAGCATTTACCATTTGAGGAAGTGGACTATTGGGAGGAATTCAGTCAGGTAATCGAGTGGTCCAAGACCCATGTCTATTCGACTCTTCATATCTGTTGGGGGGCTCAGGCTGGTCTTTATTTGCGCTATGGGGTGGAAAAATACCAGATGGACAGTAAGTTATCAGGTATTTATCCTCAGGATACTTTAAAGGAAGGTCATCTTCTCTTTAGAGGCTTTGACGATAGCTATGTATCCCCTCATTCTCGGCACACGGAGATTTCTAAGGAAGAAATCTTAAACAAAACCAATCTTGAAATTTTATCAGAAGGACCTCAGGTTGGAGTTTCTATTTTGGCCAGTCGTGATTTGCGAGAAATTTATAGTTTTGGGCATTTGGAATATGACCGTGATACCTTGGCAAAAGAGTATTTTAGGGACCGTGATGCAGGTTTAGACCCACATATTCCAGAAAATTACTTTAAGGATGATGATGTCAACCAGACACCTTGTCTTTGTTGGTCTTCATCAGCAGCCCTCTTTTTCAGTAACTGGGTGAATTATGCGGTCTATCAGGAGACGCCTTTTGACTGGAGAAAAATAGAAGATGATGCATCTGCATTTGGGTATTTATAAGAGGAATTATGACATATTTAGACGCTTTTAAATCAGGGAACTTGGTTTTACCAAGTGCCCTGCTCTTGCATTTTAAGGAACTCTTTCCTTCCAGCGACGATTTTCTGGTCTGGCAATTTTTCTATTTGCAAAATACGACAGGTTTGGATGAAATGTCGCCAAGCCAGATTGCTGAAAGGATTGGCAAGGAAATTTCGGATGTCAATCAGGCTATTTCCAATCTGACGGAGAGGGGACTGCTTCAGTATCGAACCATCGAATTAAATGGTGAAATTGAATTGCTTTTTGATGCTAGTTTGGCTTTGGAACGTTTGGATAATTTGCTTGGAGCCGCTCATTCGAGTTCAGACCAGTTGACATCTCAAAATCAACTCAAGGATTTGGTGGAAACCTTCCAACAGGAGTTGGGGCGCTTGTTGACGCCTTTTGAGATTGAGGATTTGACCAAGACACTAAAGGAAGATGGAACCAGTGCTGACTTGATTAAGGAAGCTCTTCGTGAAGCGGTTTTGAATGGAAAACCAAACTGGAAGTACATTCAGGCGATTTTAAGAAACTGGCGCCATGAAGGCATCAAAAGTGTGGCTCAAGTGGAGGCTAAACGAGCAGATAGAGAAGCAAGCAATCCTCAGTTGACACAGGTATCTGCAGATTTCAGAAATGCTATGGATCTCTGGAAGGATTAATCCATGTAAGCAGGCTTGAAATCCGAGTAAGATTTGCAAGCTGTGTATAATTGTGATAAAATAAATAGAAAATAAATTGAAAAAAGAGGTATGTGAAATGTCACGTAAACCATTTATCGCTGGTAACTGGAAAATGAACAAAAATCCAGAAGAAGCTAAAGCATTTGTTGAAGCAGTTGCATCAAAACTTCCTTCATCAGATCTTGTTGAAGCAGGTATCGCGGCTCCAGCTCTTGATTTGACAACTGTTCTTGCTGCTGCAAAAGGCTCAAACCTTAAAGTTGCTGCTCAAAACTGCTACTTTGAAAATGCAGGTGCTTTCACTGGTGAAACAAGCCCACAAGTTTTGAAAGAAATCGGTACAGACTACGTTGTTATCGGTCACTCAGAACGCCGTGACTACTTCCATGAAACTGACGAAGACATCAACAAAAAAGCAAAAGCAATCTTTGCAAACGGTATGCTTCCAATCATCTGTTGTGGTGAGTCACTTGAAACTTACGAAGCTGGTAAAGCTGCTGAGTTTGTAGGTGCTCAAGTATCGGCTGCATTGGCTGGATTGACTGCTGAACAAGTTGCTGCATCAGTTATCGCTTATGAGCCAATCTGGGCTATCGGTACTGGTAAATCAGCTTCACAAGACGACGCACAAAAAATGTGTAAAGTTGTTCGTGACGTTGTAGCTGCTGACTTCGGTCAAGAAGTTGCAGACAAAGTTCGTGTTCAATACGGTGGTTCTGTTAAACCTGAAAACGTTGCTTCATACATGGCTTGCCCAGACGTTGACGGTGCCCTTGTTGGTGGTGCGTCACTTGAAGCTGAAAGCTTCTTGGCATTGCTTGATTTTGTAAAATAATCGACTCTTTATCAACATTATTGGGTTGAAGAAAAGCTAAAATCGAGAAAGGACAAATATCGTCCTTTCTTTTTTGCTATTAAAGCGGCTAATATAGACCATTTTATTCGAACTCTTCCTGGTGGTTACAATATAGAGATGAATCAAGAGTCAAGAAATATTTCCCTCGGGCACAAACAACTGTTGACCATCGCGCGTGCTCTCCTAGACAATTCTAAAATTCTTATTTTGAGTGAAGCGACTTCCTCTGTTGACACCTGTTTGGAACTCTTGATTCAAAAAGCTATGAAACGCTTGATGAAAGGAAGGACTAGCCTTGTCATCGCCCGCTGTCTCTAGATCATTCAAGAAGCAAATGAGATTCTCGTTCTTAAGGATGGACAGATTATTGAGTAGGGAAATCACGAAAGTGTACTCCAAGCAAAAGGCTTCTATTATGAACTTTACCAAAGCCAATTTTCAAGTAAATCTGATAAAGTGAGCTAATCAGAACTAACTAAACTTTTCTTAAATTATCAGTCTATTGCAACTTTTCTCATGTGAGTCATTTGGCTTGCTATTGGTTTTCCTTAGTAGTATACTAAGGTAGTAATCATTAAGAAGTGGTTACAAATAATAATGAATGAGGTAAAATAAAATGGTAGAATTGAAAAAAGAAGCAGTAAAAGACGTAACATCATTAACAAAAGCAGCGCCAGTAGCATTGGCAAAAACAAAGGAAGTCTTGAACCAAGCTGTTGCTGATTTATACGTAGCCCACGTTGCCTTGCACCAAGTGCACTGGTACATGCGTGGTCGTGGTTTCCTTGTATGGCATCCAAAAATGGATGAGTATATGGAAGCTCTTGATGGCCAATTGGATGAAATCAGCGAACGTTTGATCACACTTGGGGGAAGCCCATTCTCTACTTTGACAGAATTCCTTCAAAATAGTGAAATCGAAGAAGAAGCTGGTGAATACCGTAATGTTGAAGAAAGCTTGGAACGTGTGCTTGCTATCTACCGTTACTTGTCAGAACTCTTCCAAAAAGGTTTGGATGTCACTGATGAAGAGGGTGATGATGTGACAAACGGTATCTTCTCAGATGCTAAAACTGAAACTGATAAAACAATCTGGATGCTTGCCGCAGAACTTGGACAAGCACCAGGTTTGTAAGATAAATTCATCCCTTTCTATCATGAGTTTCTGTATCACTACTCATGATAAACTATCTTTTAAAAATCATGTAGCAGACAAAGTTACATGATTTTTTCTTTGCTTCTCCGGCGACTCATTTGTCAAAATGCTGATTTTAAGGTATAATAGTTGCTGTTCGAGAAATTTTGATTTTCAAAGAATAGTGAATGATGATAAGGAGAAACCATGAACAACCTACCAAATTGCCCAAAATGTAACTCAGAGTATGTCTACGAAGACGGTGCCCTACTTGTTTGCCCAGAGTGTGCTTATGAGTGGAATCCTGCTGAAGTTGCAGATGTAGAAGAGGGCCTTGTTGCTATCGATGCCAACGGGAATAAATTGGCTGACGGTGATACTGTAACCCTCATCAAGGATTTGAAAGTAAAAGGTGCGCCAAAAGATTTGAAACAAGGGACGCGCGTGAAAAATATCCGCATCGTAGAAGGCGACCACAATATCGACTGTAAAATCGATGGTTTCGGTGCCATGAAACTCAAATCAGAGTTTGTGAAGAAAATTTAAGCATGTCAAAGAACTACAAACTTACATTTTATAGCCGTATCTTCTTGTTTCTAGCGGCTTTTACGGGAGTTTATCTTGAAATCGCCAAGCATGGTGGCTTTGGGATGCTTCTCTACTATACGGTTCTGTCCAACCTTTTAGTCGCGATTTTTACGCTCTATCTCCTAAAGGTTATGAGCCGTTTAGGTGAAGACTGGCAAAGACCAAGTTTTTTGCGCTTAAAAGGTGGAGTCACCATGAGTATCATGATTACCTGTGTGATTTACCATTTCCTATTAGCGCCTATTGCGACTAATTTCTATACCCTAGAAAATTTCCTTTGCCACTATATCGTTCCCCTCTGGTTTTTAGCAGATACCCTCTTTTTTGACAAACAGGGTCAATACAAGATTTGGGATCCAGTTGTGTGGACGATTTTACCCTTGCTTTATATGATTTTTGCTCTTTTTAATGGCTTGGTACTGAAACTTGATGTTCCTAATTCTAAGGTCAGTCCCTTCCCTTACTTCTTTTTGAATGTGAACAAGGGGTGGGATGTCGTGTTCAAGTGGTGTCTGATTATCTTTGTTGCCTATATGGTGGCAGGATTTATCTTCTACTTTATCAAGCAAATCAAGAGAAAGTCATCCTAAGATACAAGGGATTCATTTTCGAGTTTAAGAAGGAGTCTGTACACCAAAGAGACTTCTTCTTTTCTTGCTTGTTTGATAACTATCAAAAAAGTAGAAGATTGAGAGAAATATAGAAAGAAATTTCATGAAACAATTTTTAGAACGGGCCAGTATTTTGGCTCTCTCCCTCGTTTTGATTACATCCTTTTCCATCTCGAGTGCCCTGCCAGCTATGTTTGACTATTATCAAGGCTACCCTAAGGAACAAATTGAGCTCTTGGCGAGCTTGCCTTCCTTCGGGATCATGATTATGTTACTACTAAATGGCATCTTAGAAAAAATATTTCCTGAGCGCTTACAGATTAGTTTGGGCTTGCTGATTTTATCACTGAGTGGAACAGCACCCTTTTGGTATCAAGCCTATCCCTTTGTCTTTGGAACACGGATTCTTTTTGGTTTGGGTGTAGGGATGATTAATGCCAAGGCCATTTCCATTATTAGTGAACGCTATCAAGGAAAAACGCGAATTCAGATGTTAGGGCTACGCGGTTCTGCAGAGGTTGTTGGGGCTTCTCTCATCACCTTGGCAGTCGGTCAGTTGTTGGCCTTTGGTTGGACAGCTACTTTCTTAGCTTATAGTGCTGGATTTTTGGTGTTGACCCTTTATTTGCTCTTTGTCCCTTATGGAAAAGAAAAGAAAGAAGTCAAGAAAAAAACAAAGGAAGCAAGTCGCTTAACTCAGGAAATGAAGGGCTTGATTTTTATCCTAGCTATTGAAGCGGCAGTTGTAGTTTGTACCAATACGGCTATTACTATTCGTATTCCAAGTTTGATGGTGGAAAGAGGACTTGGAGATGCCCAGTTATCTAGTTTTGTTCTTAGTGTCATGCAGTTGATCGGGATTGTGGCTGGTGTTAGTTTTTCTTTCTTGATTTCTATCTTTAAAGAGAAATTGCTCCTATGGTCAGGTATTACCTTTGGCTTAGGGCAAATTGTGATTGCCCTGTCTCCATCCTTGTGGGTGGTAGTGGCAGGAAGCATTCTTGCTGGTTTTGCCTACAGTGTAGCCTTGACGACGGTCTTTCAACTGGTCTCTGAACGAATTCCAGCTAAACTCCTCAATCAAGCAACTTCATTTGCAGTTTTAGGCTGTAGTTTCGGAGCCTTTACGACCCCATTTGTTCTAGGTGCGATTGGCTTACTAACTCACAATGGGATGTTGGTCTTTGCTATCTTAGGATTTTGGTTAATTGTAACCTCTATCTTTGTCATGTACCTACTTCAAAAGAGAGCTTAGGATTGGTTTCCTAAGTTTTTCTTTTTTGGATTTTTGTACCCAGACAATATTTGTTTTAGAACCTTGTTTTCAGATTATTTTCTTGATAAAATAGAAGTTATGACAAGATATAAAGCAACTATTTCCTATGATGGTTACGCCTTTGCTGGTTTTCAGCGTCAGCCTCATGCGCGTAGCGTTCAGGAAGAAATTGAAAAAACCTTGACCAGGTTAAATAAAGGGCAAGCCATTACTGTTCACGGTGCTGGTAGGACTGATAGTGGGGTTCATGCTCTGGGACAGGTTATTCATTTTGACCTGCCTTATCAAATGGATGAGGAGAAGCTCCGTTTTGCTTTGGACACCCAGTCTCCTGAAGATATCGATGTGATTTCAATTGAGCTTGTGGCGGATGATTTTCATTGCCGTTATGCCAAGCATAGCAAGACCTATGAGTTTATCGTGGATAGGGGCCGTCCCAAGAATCCTATGCGCCGTCACTATGCCACTCACTTTCCTTATCCGCTTGATGTGGAACGAATGCAGGAGGCTGTCAAGAAATTAGAAGGGACCCATGATTTTACAGGTTTTACAGCCTCTGGGACTAGTGTAGAGGACAAGGTTCGTACTATTACAGAAGCTAGTCTTAGGGTTGATGAGACAGGCCAGTTTTTGACTTTTACCTTTTCAGGAAATGGTTTCTTGTATAAGCAGATTCGCAATATGGTGGGGACACTGCTCAAAATCGGCAACAACCGCATGCCAGTGGAGCAGATTGACCTCATCTTGGAGAAAAAGGACAGGCAACTTGCAGGTCCCACTGCAGCACCTAATGGTTTGTATTTAAAGGAGATTCGTTATGAAGAATAATCGTATTTTAGCACTTTCAGGAAATGATATTTTTAGTGGTGGTGGATTGTCCGCTGATTTGGCTACCTATACCTTGAACGGCTTGCATGGCTTTGTAGCAGTGACTTGTTTGACAGCCTTGACGGAAAAGGGCTTTGAAGTCTTTCCAACTGAGGATACCATTTTTCAACATGAATTAGATAGCTTGCATGATGTGGAATTTGCAGGGATTAAGATTGGTCTTCTACCAACTGTCAGTGTGGCTGAGAAGGCCTTGGACTTTATCAAACAACGCCCAGGAGTGCCTGTGGTTCTGGATCCTGTCCTGGTCTGCAAGGAAACGCACGACGTAGCAGTTAGTGAACTCTGCCAAGAGTTGATTCGCTTTTTCCCTCATGTCAGTGTGATTACGCCTAATCTTCCTGAAGCAGAATTACTAGCAGATCAAGAGATTAAAACCCTTGAAGATATGAAGGCTGCAGCGCAGAAATTGCATGAATTAGGAGCGCCAGCAGTCATTATCAAGGGAGGCAATCGACTTAGTCAGGACAAGGCTGTAGATGTCTTTTATGACGGACAAAAATTTACAGTCCTAGAAAATCCTGTCATCCAAGGCCAAAATGCTGGTGCAGGTTGTACCTTTGCCTCTAGCATTGCCAGTCACCTAGTCAAAGGTGATGAACTTTTACCAGCAGTAGAAAGCTCTAAGGCTTTCGTTTATCGTTCTATTGCACAAGCAGATCAGTATGGAGTAAGACAATATGAAGCAAACCAAAACAACTAAAATTGCCCTTGTATCCCTATTAACCGCCCTCTCTGTGGTTCTAGGTTATTTCTTAAAAATTCCAACACCGACAGGCATTCTAACTCTTTTAGATGCAGGTGTCTTCTTTACGGCCTTCTACTTTGGTAGTCGTGAAGGGGCTGTAGTCGGAGGACTAGCAGGTTTCTTGATTGACCTCTTATCAGGCTATCCTCAGTGGATGTTCTTTAGCTTGGTCAACCATGGCTTGCAGGGATTTTTCGCAGGATTTAAAGGAAAAACTCAGTGGTTAGGCCTTATCTTAGCAACGATTGCCATGGTAGGGGGTTACGCCTTGGGTTCTACTTTGATGAATGGCTGGGCATCAGCCCTACCAGAAATCCTACCAAATTTCATGCAAAATATGGTAGGGATGATTGTAGGATTTATCCTTAGTCAAAGTATCAAGAAGATTAAGTAATACTCTTCGAAAATCTCTTCAAACCACATCAGTTTCCATCTGCAACCTCAAAACATTGTTTTGAGCAACCTGCGGCTAGCTTCCTGGTTTGCACTTTGATTTTCATTGAGTATAAAGAGGCTGGATAAAAGTCTTAAAAATCAGAAAAACGCATAGTATCAGGTGTTGAAAACTTGATATTATGCGTTTTATTGTGGGAAGATTTTCGAAGAATATTAATCAAAATAAAGCAAGTCTTTGCTGGTGCTTGTAAAGAGGTCAAAACCATCTTTGGTAACAACACCGCAGTCTTCGATACGGACACCGACTTTACCAGGGATATAGATACCTGGTTCAACAGAGAAGCACATGCCTTCTTCGATGATCATGTCGTTTCCTTCCATGATAGATGGGAATTCGTGGACATCCATACCGATACCGTGACCAAGACGGTGGTTGAAGTACTCGCCGTAACCAGCTTTTTCGATGACCTCACGGGCAGCGCGGTCCACTTCATGGGCAGTCACACCTGGTTTGATAAAGTCTAGAGCAGCTTGTTGAGCTTCAAGAGTCAAGTTGTAAATGTCTTTCTTGAATTGGTCTGGTTTACCAACAGCGACTGTACGAGTCATGTCTGATGCGTAACCGTTGACGAGAACACCTAGGTCAAAGAGGAGAAGGGCATCATTTTCAACCTTATTAGCTGCTGGAATACCGTGTGGATTTGCAGCATTATCACCAGTCAAGACCATGGTATCAAAACTCATTTCATAGCCTTCACGTTTCATGGCAAAGTCGATTTGAGCGATGATATCTGTCTCAGTCTTATCAAGAGAAATATTTTCAAAACCAACATTAACAGCCTTGTCCACATAGAGACCTGCAACCATCATTTTTTGCACTTCGTCAGCTGATTTGATGAGGCGCATGCGTTGGATGCGAGGAGTAAGGTTTTCAAACTCAGCTGTTTCAAAGACAGTTTTTAAGCCATGATATTTGGTCAAGATGAGATTGTCAAACTCGACTGCAACACGTTTGAAGTCAAGTTGTGGAAGAGCATGTTTCATTTTTTGCCATGGATTTTCAGAATCCACATAGCCCACAACTGGGAAGGAAACAGTGCTACTTGCACGCTCAACCTCAAGGGCTGGGACAAAGAGGAGGGGTTCTTGAACCGCTAGGACAAAAAGGAACATTTGGCGTTCATGGGGATCACTGTAAAAGCCAGTGAGGTAATTGATTGTGACGGGGTCAGATACGACAGCGACGTCTAGTTTTTCTGATTCAAGATATGCTACGATTTGTTGTAATTTAGACATATGCTACCTTCTTTCTACCCCTCTATTTTGGCAAAAAATGAGAGAAAATGCAAGGGAGAAGGGTAAAAGAAAAGACAAAAAGAACTCCGACAAGATAACGGGGTTCTTTGATATAGTTTCACTTTGTTTAAGAAAAGTCAGCCTTGCTTTTGACGTCGCTGTATTCCTCAGCGATTTCTTGGCTGAGAATGTCCTCATAGGCAGGGAGTTGGATGTCCTGACCATATTTCTTCTTGAGGGCAGTAGTGACTAGGCGATAAGCTAGATTGGCATTGCGAGAGAGGATAGGCCCGTGGAAGTAGGAACCAAAGACATTCTTATAATGAACCCCTTCGCCGACTTTTTCTTCGTTATTTCCATTTCCATAGACAACCTGTCCCAGTGGTTTTTGATCATCTGAGAGGAAGGTACGGCCCTGATGATTCTCAAATCCGTAGTAGGTTTCATCGAAATCTTCATTATGAATCTTGATGTCCCCGATAAAACGGTTATTGGTCTGGTTGAGCGTGTAGTGGCCCATGACACCTAGCCCTTCGATACGTCTCCCTGAAGCTTCAACATAATATTGACCCAATAGTTGGAAACCACCGCAGATAGCCAGAACCACACCGTCGTTTTGGATGTAGTTGTCAATGCTCTCTTTTTTAGCAGGTAGGTCGTCTGCAATGATACTCTGTTCAAAGTCTTGACCGCCACCGAAAAAGGCAATGTCGTAGTGATTTTCATCAAAGTTATCATGGAGAGAAACGATGTCAACCGTCACATGGGCTCCCAGTTTTTCAGCCACATACTTAAGCATGAGGATGTTTCCATTGTCCCCGTAGGTATTCATGAGATTTCCGTAGAGGTGAGCAATGTTGAGCTGATAGGGGTAATTGCCAGCTTTTGAGGAAAGTGAAGTATAAACCATTAGTTCATCTCCTTTCTAACAATCTGACGACTAGCCAGCAGTTCGCGGAATTCCAGCATAGCAGTATAGGTAGCCAGAATATAAGCATGCTTGCAGTCTTGGTTCTCAATGGTCTTGAGAACTTGCTCCAGACTACTTGTTTCAGTGATTTTATCAGCTGGATAGCCTGTTACTCGTAGACGACGTGCAATTTCAGAATGACGCACACCGCCAGCGTTGATTTCAGGGATGTCCATGTCAGTGATTTGTTCAAAATCAGCATCCCAGATCCAACTGGTATCAATTCCATCTGCATAGTTAGCGTTAAGAAGGACTGATAGGCTAAATGGATAAGGAGCTAGTTTAATCATTTCGATAGCTTGGGTTGCACCGACTGGATTTTTAATCAAGACGAGGGTACATTCCTTGTCACCGATATGGAAGGTTTCTTGACGTCCAAAGACAGCACGGCTCTTATCAAATCCCTGCTTGATGAGTTGCGAATCTGCGCCGAGGAAACGGGCGATAGCAACCGCAGCTAGGGCGTTGTAGATATTGTAGAGACCACCGATTTGGATACCATATTCTTGTCCGTCAATAACAAAGCGAGAGCGATTGTTGGTCAACTCAACTAGTTCTGTCAAGCGATAGTCGAGATCAGGACGTTTACATCCGCAGCCTTCACAGATATAGGCACCCAAGTTTGCATAGGTATTGTGCTCATATTTGAGGATGCCTTGGCAGTCAGGACAGAGAATTCCTTCTGTATTGTAGTGAGCTTCTCGAGCGGGTCCTTTTTCTAAGTCAAAACCAAAATACTGTACAGGATTTGGAATAGCTGGCTTGTAGAAAAGTGGACTGTCTCCATTAAGGAGAACAGTGGCAGTAGGCACTTTACGAATAGCATCCAAAATCATCTTGTAAGTTGTGTAAATCTCACCATAGCGGTCCATCTGGTCACGGAAGATATTGGTGATGACAAAAAGGCTTGGCTGGATATAGTCACAGATACGAGATAGACTGGCTTCATCGATTTCTAGAACGGCAATATTTTTCCCAGTTTTAGAAGATTTGGCTGTTAAGAAGGTTGTCGCAATTCCTGTAATCATGTTGGCACCGCTTGGGTTGGTCAGAACTTGACCATAAACCTCTTTTAAAATGCCGACAGTGAGGGCTGTTGTCAAGGTTTTTCCGTTGGTTCCAGTGACCACGACAATCTCGTAGTTCTTAGCTAGGTTTTGTAAAATATCTTTATCAAATTGAAGGGCGACTTTTCCTGGGAGCGTACTTCCACGGCCAAGACGGCTCAAAACGAAGTGGGAAGAACGCCCAGCAAGAAGGCCCAAGGTAGTTTTTAATTTCATGTTTCTATTATATCATAAAAGAGGGAAAAGACAGATTTGAGATTTCGCAGAAGTAAAAACAGCCCAAGGAGGGCTGTTCGATACGATTAAATCTCAACTTAAATCGCAAACAAGTCATTCAAGTTCTCAGCCAAGGTTGGGTGAGTGAAGATTTGTTTTGTGAAGTAAGTGTAAGGAATCTTGTTGTCCATAGCAACAGTGATGATGTTGATGATTTCTTGAGAACCTTCTGAGAAGATGCTTGCTCCAAGAATTTCTTTTGTTTCAGTATTAACAACAGCTTTGAAAGCTCCGCGAAGGTCTCCGTTTACGTGACCACGAGGCATTGCTGCAACAGGGATTTCCTTAACGGCGTATGGAAGTTTCAAATCAGCTGCTTGGTTTTCAGTCAAACCAACTTGTGAAAGTGCAGGTGTGATAAACATTGTGTTTGGTACATTGAGACGGTCTTCAAGTGTGTAGCTACCATCTCCAGCAAGGTAGCTGTAAACAACACGGAAGTCATCAAGTGAAATGTAAGTAAATTGAAGGCCACCGTTGACATCTCCAACTGCAAAGACACCAGGAACGTTTGTTTGACAGTGTTTGTCTACTTTAATAGCACCACGTTCAGTTAGTTCAATATCTGTATTTTCAAGTTGAAGTGGTTCTACATTTGGTTTGCGTCCAGTTGCGTAAAGAAGGGCGTCGAAACGGTAAGTTTCGTTTTCAGTTACGACAAGGACTTGGTCACCGTCATTTTTGATTTCAGTAGTACGGATATTTTGAAGCAATTCAATACCGTCTTCTTCCATGTATTGTTTAGCAAGCGCTGCAATGGAAGGTTCTGCACGAGGAAGGAAAGTATCCAAGGCATCTAAGACTGTAACCTTGCTTCCAAGTTTGTTGTAAAGACCAGCAAATTCAAGACCGATATTTCCTCCACCAAGAACTCCAAGTTTTTCAGGCAATTTGTCCAAGTTTTGGATACCTGTTGAGTCAAAGACGTTTTTGCTTGTAGCAAGTCCAGGGATTGGCAAGACGTTTGAAACAGCACCAGTGTTGATGACGATTGTTTCAGCAGTCAGTTCTTTCTTTTCATCACCAGCTTGGATTTCGATGACTTTATTTGAAAGGAAGTGAGCTTCCGCATCAAAGATATCCACGCCTGTACCAGCAACAGTCGCATAGTTTTTACCGTTGAGGCGACCAGTGATAGTGTTTTTGGTAGCAATCACTTCTTCAAAAGACAAGTCTTTCTCAGCAGCAACTAGCAAAGTTTTAGTTGGGATACAACCAATGTTGATACAAGTTCCACCGTACATAGCTTTGCTACGTTCAATGAGGGCAACTTTTTTGCCAGCTGAAGCCAATTTACCAGCTAGTGTTTTACCAGCTTTACCAAATCCGATAACGATTAAATCATAAGTTAACATTTATCTTCCTCCTATTCGCATTTCATTCTAGCACAAGAAAAAAACTTTTGCACAATTCTGCTACGCTTTAAAAAAGTTAATGAAATAGTGGAAATTTTAGCCTTATTTTCTCAGAAAATCGTTTACATGACTTTATCGACGGATTTAACTATCTTTTGCTTCTCTCTTGTGTTATACTAGATAGGTTGCAAAGAAAACAGTACTTTTCTTTTGTGGAAAAGAAGCAACACGATTTTGTATCCAGTATATGAAAATACGTCATAAAAAGAAAAGTATAAACTAAGCCCTATAGGGTGGCTTCGCACCACCTTTAGAAAGAAGAATAACGTGAAATTTAATGAATTAAACTTGTCTGCTGATTTGCTAGCAGAGATTGAAAAAGCTGGTTTTGTAGAAGCCAGTCCTATCCAAGAACAGACTATTCCCTTGGCTCTTGAAGGTAAGGATGTTATCGGTCAAGCTCAGACTGGTACAGGAAAAACTGCAGCCTTTGGTTTGCCAACCCTTGAAAAAATCCGTACAGAAGAAGCGACCATTCAAGCTTTGGTTATCGCTCCAACACGTGAACTTGCTGTCCAAAGTCAAGAAGAACTCTTCCGTTTTGGTCGTAGCAAGGGAGTCAAAGTTCGCTCAGTATATGGTGGATCAAGTATTGAAAAACAAATTAAGGCTCTTAAATCTGGTGCCCATATCGTGGTGGGAACACCGGGTCGTCTTTTGGACTTGATTAAACGCAAGGCCTTGAAATTACAAGATATTGAAACTCTTATCCTTGACGAAGCAGATGAAATGCTCAACATGGGCTTCCTTGAAGACATCGAAGCTATCATCTCCCGCGTCCCTGAAAGCCGTCAAACCTTACTTTTCTCAGCAACTATGCCAGATGCCATCAAACGTATCGGTGTTCAGTTTATGAAAGAACCTGAGCATGTGAAGATTGCGGCTAAGGAATTGACAACAGAATTGGTTGACCAGTACTATATCCGAGTTAAAGAGCAAGAAAAATTTGATACCATGACTCGTCTTATGGATGTGGAACAACCAGAACTTGCTATCGTATTTGGTCGTACAAAACGCCGTGTGGATGAATTGACTCGTGGTCTGAAAATCCGTGGTTTCCGTGCAGAAGGAATTCATGGTGATTTGGACCAAAACAAACGTCTTCGTGTCCTTCGTGACTTTAAAAATGGCAATCTTGATGTTTTGGTTGCGACAGACGTTGCAGCGCGTGGGTTGGATATTTCAGGTGTGACCCATGTCTATAACTACGATATTCCACAAGATCCTGAAAGTTATGTTCACCGTATCGGTCGTACAGGTCGTGCTGGTAAGTCAGGTCAGTCTATTACTTTCGTATCACCAAATGAAATGGGCTACCTCCAAATCATTGAAAACTTGACTAAGAAACGCATGAAAGGCTTGAAACCAGCGACAGCTGAAGAAGCCTTCCAAGCTAAGAAACAAGTAGCGCTCAAGAAAATCGAACGTGATTTTGCAGATGAGACAATCCGTGGCAACTTTGAGAAATTTGCTAAAGATGCTCGTAAGTTAGCAGCAGAATTCAGTCCAGAAGAATTGGCTATGTATATCTTGAGTCTGACTGTTCAAGACCCAGATAGTCTTCCTGAAGTGGAGATTGCACGTGAAAAACCACTGCCATTTAAACCATCAGGTAATGGCTTCGGTGGTAAAGGTAAGGGAGGTCGTCGTGGAGATGACCGTCGTGATAATCGCCGTGGAGACAACCGTCGTGGTGGTCGTCGTGATGATTTCAAAAAAGGAAGTCGTGGCAATGATCGTTTTGATAAGGAAAAACGTTACCGTAAGGATAATAAAAAACCACGCAATACTTCAAGTGAAAAGCAAACAGGCTTTGTGATTCGTAACAAGGGCGATAAATAAGAAAAAGCGGTTCAAAATGAATCGCTTTTTTATATAAGGAGACTGAATGGAAAAGAAAGATAAATAAAATAGATATATTATCTTCTTATAATGTTATGATACACAAAAATAGGGGGCTTGTCAATAGAAAAGAAGCAATTTAATTAAAAATATTCTTGTTTTTTTAAATTGCAATTAAATAAGCAATTTTCAGATAATAATTGAAAATTCAAGCTGTTTATGTTATAATGATAGCGATTAAATTCGAGGTGAAAAATGGCACATTTATTAGAAAAAACTAGAAAAATTACTTCTATCCTGAAGCGCTCAGACGAGCAGTTGCAGGAAGAGCTTCCCTACAATGCGATTACCCGTCAATTGGCAGATATTATTGACTGTAACGCCTGTATCGTTAATAGCAAGGGACGTCTCCTTGGTTATTTCATGCGTTACAAAACCAATACAGATCGTGTAGAGCAGTTCTTCCAAACTAAGATTTTCCCTGATGACTATATTCAAGGTGCGAACATGATTTACGATACAGAAGCCAATCTGACAGTTGATCATGATTTGAGTATTTTCCCTGTGGAAAGTCGTGCCGACTTTCCAGATGGTTTGACGACCATTGCACCGATTCATGTATCAGGGATTCGCCTTGGCTCTTTGATTATTTGGCGCAATGATAAAAAATTCGAAGACGAGGACTTGATTCTTGTTGAGATTGCGAGTACCGTTGTTGGGATTCAACTCCTTAATTTCCAACGTGAAGAAGATGAGAAAAATATTCGCCGCCGTACTGCTGTTACCATGGCGGTTAATACCCTTTCTTACTCTGAACTCCGTGCTGTTTCAGCAATTTTAGGGGAATTAAATGGAAATGAAGGCCAGTTGACTGCGTCTGTGATTGCAGACCGTATCGGTATTACCCGTTCTGTGATTGTCAATGCTCTTCGTAAACTTGAGTCGGCAGGGATTATTGAAAGTCGCTCACTTGGAATGAAGGGAACCTATCTTAAGGTCTTGATTTCAGATATTTTTGAAGAAGTGAAGAAAAGAGATTACTAATGACTAAGGCTTTAATTTCGATTGATTATACAGAAGATTTTGTTGCTGATAGTGGAAAATTGACAGCAGGCGCTCCAGCTCAGGCGATTTCGGATGCTATTAGCAAGGTGACTCGGTTAGCTTTTGAACGCGGAGATTACATCTTCTTTACAATAGATGCTCACGAAGAAAACGATTGTTTCCATCCAGAAAGCAAGCTATTTCCTCCTCACAATTTGATTGGGACTAGTGGACGGAATTTATACGGAGATTTGGGGACCTTTTATCAAGAGCATGGTTCAGACAGTCGTGTCTTTTGGATGGATAAACGCCATTACTCAGCTTTTTCAGGGACTGACCTGGATATCCGCTTGAGAGAGCGTCGAATTTCTACAGTTATCTTAACAGGAGTCTTGACGGATATCTGTGTCCTGCATACAGCTATAGATGCCTATAATCTAGGATATGACATCGAGATTGTTAAACCAGCTGTTGCTTCCATCTGGCCTGAAAATCACCAATTTGCCCTTGGACATTTTAAAAATACACTTGGAGCTAAGTTAGTAGATGAAAATCTAAATGAAATTTCTGAGTAATTTGGTTGATGAAATGAAAAAAATTGAAAAAAAGTGTTGACAAGCATCCTAAAAGTTGATATACTAGTAAAGTAATCGACGCGGGGATGGCGGAATTGGCAGACGCGCAGGACTAAGGATCCTGTGACCGCTTTAGGTCGTGAGGGTTCAAGTCCCTCTCTCCGCATAGGATAAGAGTTAGCTTAAGCTAGCTCTTTTGTTTTCATCTAATTCAAGTAGAGCAAAAAATTTTTGCTCTTTTTTTGTATTTCATAAACATTTCATATTTGGATTTTATAATAGTCTTACAAATATGGAGGTGACAAATGAATCCAATCCAAAGAGCTTGGGCCTATGTCAGCAGAAAACGACTGAGAAGTTTTATTTTATTTCTGATTTTATTGGTCCTATTGGCTGGAATTTCAGCCTGTTTGACTTTGATGAAGTCCAACAAAACAGTTGAAACCAATCTTTACAAATCACTCAACACATCTTTTTCTATTAAGAAGATAGAAAATGGTCAGACTTTCAAGTTATCAGAGTTAGCATCTGTAAGCAAGATTAAGGGACTGGAAAATGTTTCTCCTGAACTCGAGACGGTCGCAAAACTAAAAGACAAGGAAGCGGTGAGTGGCGAGCAGAGCGTGGAGCGTGATGATTTGTCAGCTGCGGACAAGAACTTGGTTAGCTTAACTGCTCTTGAGGATTCATCCAAGGATGTGACCTTCACCAGCTCGGCTTTCAACTTAAAAGAAGGGCGACACCTTCAAAAAGGGGATTCAAAGAAAATCATCATCCACGAAGAGTTGGCTAAGAAGAACGGTCTTTCGCTTCATGACAAGATTCGTTTAGATGCTGGACAGTCAGAATCTGGCAAAGGACAAACAGTTGAGTTTGAAATTGTCGGCATCTTCTCTGGTAAAAAACAAGAGAAATTTACAGGGTTGTCTTCTGACTTCAGTGAAAACCAAGTCTTTACAGACTATGAAAGTAGCCAAACTCTTTTAGGAAATAGTGAACCTCAAGTCAGTGCAGTTCGCTTCTATGTAGAAAATCCTAAGGAAATGGACGGACTCATGAAGCAGGTTGAAAACTTGTCTTTGGAAAATCAAGGCTATCAAGTCGAAAAGGAAAACAAGGCTTTTGAACAAATCAAAGACTCGGTTGCAACTTTCCAAACCTTCCTAACCATCTTCCTTTATGGGATGTTGATAGCCGGAGCTGGAGCCTTAATTCTGGTCTTATCTCTCTGGTTGAGAGAAAGGGTCTATGAAGTGGGGATTTTACTGGCACTTGGAAAAGGCAAGAGCTCGATCTTCCTACAGTTCTGTTTAGAGGTAGTTTTGGTATCTCTCGGTGCTTTGCTTCCAGCATTTGCTGCAGGAAACACAATCACATCCTACCTACTTCAAACTCTACTAGCAAGTGGAGATCAAGCAGTCTTACAAGACACGCTAGCCAAAGCAAGTGGTCTATCAAGTAGTTTATTATCGTTTGCAGAATCCTATGTCTTTCTGCTGTTGATTAGTTGCCTATCTGTAGCCCTTTGTTTCCTATTCTTATTTAGAAAATCGCCGAAAGAAATTTTATCATCTATTAGTTAAGAAGGAGAAATCATGACTTTATTACAATTACAAGATGTTACCTACCGTTATAAGAACACTGCTGAAGCAGTCCTATATCAGATCAATTATAATTTTGAACCCGGGAAATTTTACAGTATTATTGGGGAGTCAGGAGCAGGAAAATCCACTCTCTTGTCCCTGCTTGCTGGTCTAGATAGTCCTGTTGAAGGTTCTATCCTTTTCCAAGGAGAGGACATTCGTAAGAAGGGATATTCTTACCATCGCATGCACCATATTTCCTTGGTCTTTCAAAATTATAACTTGATAGATTATCTTTCTCCACTGGAAAATATCCGCTTGGTCAATAAAAAGGCAAGCAAGGATACGCTCCTTGAGCTTGGTTTGGATGAAAGTCAGATCAAGCGGAATGTTCTCCAGTTATCAGGTGGTCAACAGCAACGTGTTGCTATTGCTCGTAGTTTGGTCTCAGAAGCTCCAGTTATTCTAGCGGATGAACCAACGGGAAATCTGGACCCTAAAACTGCTGGAGATATTGTCGAACTGCTCAAATCACTTGCCCAGAAAACAGGTAAATGTGTCATCGTCGTAACTCACAGCAAAGAAGTGGCACAAGCGTCAGATATTACACTTGAGTTGAAGGACAAGAAACTGACTGAAACTCGCAATACTACGAAATAATATGAGCTTTTTCTGTTATACTCTTCGAAAATCAAATTCAAACCACGTCATCGTCGCCTTACCGTACTCAAGTACAGCTTACGGCTAGCTTCCTAGTTTGCTTTTTGATTTTCATTGAGTATCAGAACTATAAAATAGAACAACATCTAGAAAGGGAACCTATGTTACACAATGCATTTGCTTATGTTACAAGGAAGTTTTTCAAATCGATCGTTATCTTCCTGATTATTCTCCTCATGGCGAGCTTGAGTTTGGTCGGCTTGTCAATTAAGGGAGCTACTGCCAAGGCTTCTCAGGAGACCTTTAAAAATATCACCAACAGTTTCTCCATGCAAATCAATCGTCGCGTCAATCAAGGAACGCCACGTGGTGCTGGGAATATTAAGGGTGAGGATATCAAAAAAATCACTGAAAACAAGGCTATCGAGTCTTATGTTAAACGCATCAACGCTATTGGGGATTTGACTGGCTATGAACTCATCGAAACGCCAGAAACCAAGAAAAATCTGACACCTGACCGTGCCAAACATTTTGGAAGTAGCTTGATGATTACAGGTGTCAATGACTCCTCTAAAGAAGACAAGTTTGTCTCTGGTTCTTATAAGCTGGTCGAAGGTGAGCACCTAACCAACGATGACAAGGACAAGATCCTCCTGCACAAGGACTTGGCAGCCAAACACGGCTGGAAAGTAGGGGATAAGGTCAAACTGGACTCCAATATCTACGATGCAGACAATGAAAAAGGTGCCAAGGAAACAGTCGAAGTGACAATCAAGGGACTCTTTGATGGTCACAATAAGTCGGCAGTTACTTACTCACAAGAACTCTATGAAAACACAGCTATCACAGACATACATACGGCCGCTAAGTTATATGGATACACAGAAGACACAGCCATTTATGGGGACGCTACCTTCTTTGTAACAGCGGATAAGAACTTGGATGATGTTATGAAAGAGTTGAATGGTATCAGTGGTATCAACTGGAAGAGCTATACACTCGTTAAGAGCTCATCTAACTACCCAGCCCTTGAGCAATCTATCTCTGGTATGTACAAGATGGCCAATCTCCTCTTCTGGGGTAGCTTGAGCTTCTCAGTTCTTCTCCTTGCCCTCTTACTCAGCCTTTGGATCAATGCCCGTCGCAAGGAAGTGGGAATTCTCCTCTCTATCGGTCTCAAGCAGGCAAGTATCTTGGGTCAATTCATCACCGAATCCATCTTGATTGCCATCCCTGCTCTTGTTTCTGCTTATTTCTTAGCTAACTACACAGCGCGTGCAATCGGGAATACTGTTTTTGCCAATGTCACTTCAGGTGTTGTTAAGCAGGCTAGCAAGGCTGCTCAGGCCTCTAACCTTGGTGGTGGTGCAGAAGTTGATGGCTTTAGCAAGACTTTGTCGAGCCTAGATATTTCCATTCAGACATCAGACTTTATCATCGTCTTTGTCCTGGCCTTGGTTCTAGTGGTTCTCGTTATGGCACTTGCTTCAAGCAATCTCCTTAGAAAGCAACCAAAAGAACTCTTGCTGGATAGCGAATAACAAACTTGCTACCTATTCTCCCCTAAATGGGGTATAATATAGGTAGCATTTTTATCTATTTTATCTTGATAAGGCCTCTTTCTTTCAGGATGAACTTGAGATGATTTACAAGAAATTTAAAGGAATGTGAAACGTTTTTTTATGAAAATTTTAATTGTAGAAGATGAAGAGATGATCCGTGAGGGGGTCAGTGACTATTTGACAGATTGCGGTTATGAAATCATTGAGGCGGCAGACGGGGAGGAAGCCTTAGAAAAATTTTCCAGCTATGAAGTAGCCTTGGTTTTACTAGATATCCAGATGCCCAAGCTCAATGGCCTAGAAGTCCTAGCTGAGATTCGTAAAACCAGCCAGGTCCCTGTCTTGATGTTGACAGCTTTTCAAGATGAGGAATACAAGATGAGTGCTTTTGCTTCTCTGGCAGATGGCTATCTGGAAAAACCTTTTTCTCTGTCTCTCTTAAAAGTGAGGGTGGACGCGATTTTCAAGCGCTATTATGATACGGGACGAGTCTTCTCCTATAAAGATACCAAGGTGGACTTTGAGAGCTACAGTGCCAGTCTAGCAGGAGAGGAAGTAGCCATCAATGCCAAAGAGTTGGAAATTCTGGACTATCTGGTAAAAAATGAAGGCCGGGCCTTGACCCGATCTCAGATAATCGATGCCGTCTGGAAAGCGACAGATGAGGTTCCCTTTGACCGTGTCATTGATGTTTATATCAAGGAATTGCGGAAAAAGCTAGACTTGGATTGCATCCTCACTGTGCGCAATGTTGGTTATAAATTGGAGCGAAAATGAAACGAACAGGTTTATTTACAAAGATATTTATCTACACCTTCTCGATTTTTAGTGTTCTGGTCATCTGTCTTCATTTAGCCATTTATTTTCTTTTTCCTTCGACTTATCTGAGTCATCGTCAGGAAACCATTGGCCAGAAAGCGACAGCCATTGCCCAGTCCCTAGAAGGTAAGGATAGGCAGAGTATTGAGCAAGTGTTAGACCTATATTCCCAGACTAGTGATATCAAGGGGGCTGTCAAGGACGAGATGACCGAGGACAAGTTAGAAGTCAAGGACAGTTTTCCTCTGGATACAGACCGCCAGACAACCTCTCTCTTTATCGAGGAGCGCGAGGTGAAAACGCAAGATGGTAGTACCATGACTCTGCAATTTTTAGCTTCCGTGGATTTGCAAAAGGAAGCGGAGCAAATCAGTCTCCAATTTCTCCCCTACACCTTGCTGGCATCCTTTCTGATTTCCCTTTTGGTTGCCTACATCTATGCTCGGACCATTGTTGCTCCGATTTTGGAAATCAAGCGAGTAACTCGTCGGATGATGGAGCTGGATGCCCAAGTGCGTTTGCGCGTGGATTCTAAGGATGAGATTGGTGATCTCAAAGAACAAATCAATAGCCTCTACCAGCATCTTTTGACTGTCATTGCGGACTTGCATGACAAGAATGAAGCTATTCTCCAGCTAGAAAAGATGAAGGTTGAGTTCCTACGTGGTGCTTCCCATGAATTGAAAACTCCTCTGGCTAGTTTGAAAATCCTGATCGAAAACATGAAAGAAAATGTCGGACGTTATAAGGATAGAGACCACTATCTGGGAGTAGCCTTAGGAATTGTGGATGAGCTCAATCACCACGTTCTCCAGATACTTTCTCTCTCGTCTGTGCAGGAATTGCGAGATGATAGGGAAGAAATTGATTTGCTCCAGATGACGCAAAGTCTAGTCAAGGATTATGCCTTGCTAGCCAAGGAAAGAGAGCTTCAGATTGATAATAGCTTGTCCCATCAGCAGGCTTATCTAAATCCATCAGTTATGAAGTTGATACTATCTAATCTCATTAGCAATGCCATCAAGCACTCCACTCTAGGCGGCTTGGTCCGCATCGGGGAGAGAGAAGGGGAACTTTTTATAGAAAATAGCTGCAGTCCAGAAGAACGAGAAAAACTAGCCCAGTCTTTTTCTGATAATGCTAGTCGCAAGGCCAAAGGGTCTGGGATGGGTCTCTTTGTGGTCAAGAGTCTATTAGAACATGAAAAATTATCCTATCGTTTCGAGGTGCAGGAGAATCGTTTAACCTTCTTTATAGCTTTTCCAAAAGTCGCCCAAGACTAGGGATAGAAAGGGTTTACATAGATGAAGCTAGAAGAAATTCAATCGAAACTGCGGGAAAAACTAGATTTTTTTGTCAAAAAGTGATAAAATGAACAATGTAAATGGGAAGTCCCATAAAAATATACAGGAGGCCTGATAAAATGGCAATCGTTTCAGCAGAAAAATTTGTCCAAGCAGCTCGTGACAACGGTTATGCAGTTGGTGGATTTAACACAAACAACCTTGAGTGGACTCAAGCTATCTTGCGCGCAGCAGAAGCTAAAAAAGCTCCAGTTTTGATCCAAACTTCAATGGGTGCTGCTAAATACATGGGTGGTTACAAAGTTGCTCGCAACTTGATCGCTAACCTTGTTGAATCAATGGGGATCACTGTACCAGTAGCTATCCACCTTGACCACGGTCACTATGAAGATGCACTTGAGTGTATCGAAGTTGGTTACACTTCAATCATGTTTGACGGTTCACACCTTCCAGTTGAAGAAAACCTTAAATTGGCTAAAGAAGTTGTTGAAAAAGCACACGCTAAAGGTATCTCAGTAGAAGCTGAAGTTGGTACTATCGGTGGTGAAGAAGACGGAATCATCGGTAAAGGTGAATTGGCTCCAATCGAAGACGCTAAAGCAATGGTTGAAACTGGTATCGACTTCTTGGCAGCTGGTATCGGTAACATCCACGGTCCTTACCCAGCTAACTGGGAAGGTCTTGACCTTGACCACTTGCAAAAATTGACAGAAGCTCTTCCTGGATTCCCAATCGTATTGCACGGTGGATCAGGTATTCCTGATGAGCAAATCCAAGCAGCTATCAAACTTGGTGTTGCGAAAGTTAACGTTAACACTGAATGCCAAATCGCATTCGCTAACGCTACTCGTAAATTTGCTCGTGACTACGAAGCAAACGAAGCAGAATACGACAAGAAAAAACTCTTCGACCCACGTAAATTCTTGGCTGACGGTGTAAAAGCTATCCAAGCATCAGTTGAAGAACGTATCGACGTATTCGGTTCAGAAGGTAAAGCTTAATCTAGCTGAACAGTATAGATAAAACCTGCCCATTGGGTGGGTTTTTTGGTGTGGGAAAAATAAAATATATGATATAGACTTTGTATTATGCCTTTGATATAATTAATTTAGCTTAAAGGTAAATATCAAGTTTTTAAAAAATCGGCTTTTAATGTGTTGTAATATATATTTTTAAAACTTGATAAAGTTACTAGCTAGTTTTAGTATATTAGAATTATTGGAGTTTAGGTTAGAGATGAAAGATAATATCGTAAGTTTTTTTCAGTATTTTTTATGGAAAAGAAAAATTAAAGAGGTTCATACTCACAGTGAGGCTAGTGTTAGACGAGCTTTTAGGTCTATTGCACAGAATGGATTTGATTATTATGGTGAGTCAGTACCTTATGGTCGGGCTAAGTGGTTTATTGAGTCAGAAAAAGAATTTTATAACGAATTCTCTAATACTGAATTTGAGTATTTTGGCTATTCTCCGGTTTGAAGTTTAAAGGAAGAAGATTTCAAAGAATATGGTTTACTCTTGACCCAGTATGGAATTTTTGAAAAAATGCAAATCAAGGATCAAGGAAGGTATAATGTACAATTTTTTCCATTTTCCAATTTATGGAAAGTAGAGGTAGATGACAATGATCAGTTAGTATTTTACTATCCATATGGGATTATTAAGCGTTTGAATGTTTCGAATAGTTTGAACCATGTTGTTAGAGAATTGAATGAATTGATTACTTCTGGTTATACAAATGATGTACAAGTTGAAAATTTAAACACACAGTTATTAAAAATTGGTAAAAAAAATATTAACTCAGCTACCTTTAGAAGAGGAACTGAAATAGGAGTTGTTTCTTGGATTTTATTAAGTGTAGGTGATAGATTGCATAAAGCTCAAATAAATGCAATGATTAGTGCTCCTTCAGGGCATGGACATGCAGCTGAGTATGCAAATAATCTAATGGATAAGATTAAATATCCATTCCACCATGTAAGACAAACAGGTCAAGATAATGCAAAAAATGGTGCGGATAGAATGGTTGGAAATCAAAAAATTCAAACTAAGTACTATAACAATGCTAGAGGTACTGTAAATGCAGCTTTTGAATCTAAAACTGATGGAGGAATGTATAAGTATAATGGAATGCAATTGGAAGTTCCTAAAGACCAGTATGATAGAGCAGTGGAATTGTTTGAAGAAAAAATTAGACAGGGTAAAGTTGAGGGAGTTAATAATCCAGCTGAGGCAAAAAATATCATCAGAAAAGGTCATATTACCTATAATGAAGCAAAATTGATAGCTAAAGGAGGTAATTTGACCTCTATTAAATTTGATGCAATTGATGGAGCTATTAATTCATTACCAGGTGTAGGTATAAGCTTTGTTATTGTCTTTTCTCAGGCTAAATGGTCTGGTGCAGAAACCAAAGATGCGGCTCTAATGGCTGGTAAAGCAGGATTACGAACCCTAGCTATGGGAACTAGTATCTATGTTGCGTCACAGCAATTTGCAAAAATATTTACAAAACAAATTAATGATTATTTTGGAAAAAAAATTACAGCTGAAGTTGTTGCAAGACGAGCTGCACCAGTGATATCGTTCGCTATTATTATGGGTCCAGATATTTTTGAAACTCTTGTTGGAAGAATTTCTTCCCAGCAGTTATTAAAAAATGCAGCAGTTGCTGGGGGCGGTATGATGGCAGGAGCTGGTGCAGGTGCAGTTGGTGGTGCAATTGCTGGACCAATAGGAGCATTTGCAGGTGCGATTATAGGAGGAATTGCAGGAGGAATAGGAGCAAAAGCAATTGCGGATCAATTCATAGAAGATGATCGTGTGGAAATGTTTGCTCAATTAAAAGAAGAGTTTATTGATATTGTGATGGTTATTTCGCTATCTCAAAAAGAGTTTAATAAAATTCAAGAAGATGTCTTTAATGAACAATTAGAAAGTTTACTGAAGGACATGTTCCAGCGGAAAGAAAATAGTCGAACTTATGCAAAAGAGTTTGTTGAGGAAAAAGTTAAATCTGTCATAAAAGATAGAAAACGAGTTGAATTGAAGGAAATTATTGAGGCAGTTCAAGTAATAAATGATGTTCAAGACTCATCGGAATCAGGATGGACACAAAATGATGGTGCTTGGTACTATCTAAATAATAGCGCTTCTTTAGCAAGAGGTTGGAATCAAGATAATGAACATTGGTACTATCTAAGTGAAGATGGAGCTCTGGTAACAGGTTGGTTTCAATATAATGATGTCTGGTATTACTTGAAAGATAATGGCGCTATGGCGACAGGTTGGATTCAAGATTCAGGGAAATGGTATTATTTAAATGAAGACGGATCAATGGTAACAGGTTGGTACCAAGTTGGCGAAACATGGTATTATTTATATTCTTCAGGAGAACTCGCAGTTAATACTACCATAGACGGGTATAGAGTTAATGAAAATGGAGAATGTATTGATTAAATTGAAAATTTGAGATGAAATCATTTTTAATACCAGCCTGCCCATTGGGCAGGTTTTTTGGTGTTTTAAGGAGAATATCAAACCAGAATTTTTGAATAAAAGTATTATTTTAAGAGAGGAATCTCTAATTTCATAAACTTCAGGCAAACGCTTGCATTCTGGTTTTTATTGGACTATAATAGGTTGGTATAAAGCCTTTTGTAATAAAATGTAGAAGGTGTAGAAAGTAAGGTTTTAGAATACTTGTAGTCAAAAACACAATGTTGCTATTCCTTACATAGGGAGATAGATATGGCAATGATAGAAGTGGAACATCTTCAGAAAAATTTTGTGAAGACTGTTAAGGAACCGGGCTTGAAGGGGGCTTTGCGTTCCTTTATTCATCCTGAGAAGCAGACCTTTGAAGCGGTTAAAGATTTAACTTTTGAAGTTCCAAAAGGCCAAATTTTAGGCTTCATTGGGGCAAATGGTGCTGGAAAGTCAACCACCATTAAAATGCTGACTGGGATTTTGAAGCCGACATCTGGTTTTTGTCGGATTAACGGCAAGATTCCTCAGGATAATCGCCAAGATTATGTCAAGGATATTGGGGTTGTTTTCGGACAAAGAACACAGCTATGGTGGGATTTGGCCCTGCAAGAGACCTACACGGTTTTAAAAGAAATTTACGATGTGCCAGATTCGCTCTTCCATAAGCGTATGGATTTTTTGAATGAAGTCTTGGATTTGAAGGACTTTATCAAGGATCCCGTGCGAACTCTTTCACTGGGACAACGGATGCGGGCGGATATTGCAGCTTCCTTGCTCCACAATCCCAAGGTTCTCTTTTTAGATGAGCCGACCATTGGTTTGGACGTTTCGGTCAAGGATAATATTCGTCGGGCTATCACCCAAATCAATCAAGAGGAAGAAACAACCATTCTCTTGACCACTCATGACCTGAGCGATATTGAGCAACTCTGTGATCGGATCTTTATGATTGATAAGGGGCAGGAGATTTTTGATGGAACGGTGAGCCAACTCAAGGAGACCTTTGGTAAGATGAAGACGCTCTCCTTTGAACTGCTACCAGGTCAAAGTCATCTCGCTTCTCACTATGAAGGCTTGCCTGATATGACCGTTGATAGACAAGGAAATAGTCTCAATATTGAATTTGATAGTTCCCGCTACCAGTCGGCGGACATTATCAAGCAAACCCTGTCTGATTTTGACATCCGCGATTTGAAGATGGTGGATACGGATATTGAGGATATTATCCGTCGCTTCTATCGAAAGGAGCTCTAAGATGGCCAAATTGTGGAGACGTTATAAACCCTTTATCAATGCAGGGATTCAGGAGTTGATTAGCTATCGAGTCAACTTTATTCTCTATCGGATTGGTGATGTTATGGGAGCTTTTGTCGCCTTTTATCTCTGGAAGGCGGTCTTTGATTCCTCGCAAGAGTCCTTGATTCAGGGCTTCAGCATGGCAGATATCACCCTCTACATCATCATGAGTTTTGTGACTAATCTTTTGACCAGGTCTGATAGCTCCTTTATGATCGGGGAGGAGGTCAAGGATGGCTCTATTATCATGCGCTTGTTGAGACCGGTGCATTTTGCGGCCTCTTACCTTTTCACCGAACTGGGGTCCAAGTGGTTGATTTTTATCAGCGTTGGCCTTCCATTTTTAAGTGTCATTGTTTTGATGAAAATCTTATCTGGGCAAGGGATTGTAGAAGTGCTGGGATTAACTGTCCTTTATCTTTTTAGCTTAACGCTGGCCTATCTGATTAACTTTTTCTTTAATATCTGTTTTGGTTTTTCAGCCTTTGTGTTTAAAAACCTATGGGGTTCCAATCTACTCAAGACTTCCATAGTGGCCTTTATGTCTGGAAGTTTGATTCCCTTGGCTTTCTTTCCAAAGGTTGTTTCAGAAATTTTATCCTTCTTGCCTTTTTCATCCTTGATTTATACTCCAGTCATGATTATCGTTGGGAAATACGATGTCAATCAGATTCTTCAGGCGCTCGCTTTGCAGTTTGTCTGGCTCTTAGTGATGGTGGGCTTGTCTCAGTTGATTTGGAAACGAGTCCAGTCTTTTATCACCATTCAGGGAGGTTAGTATGAAAAAATATCAGCGTATGCATCTGATTTTTATCAGACAATACATCAAACAAATCATGGAATACAAGGTCGATTTTGTTGTTGGTGTCTTGGGAGTTTTTCTGACCCAAGGCTTGAATCTCTTGTTTCTCAATGTCATCTTTCAACACATTCCATCCCTAGAAGGCTGGACTTTTCAAGAAATTGCCTTTATCTATGGTTTTTCCTTGATTCCCAAGGGCTTGGACCATCTCTTTTTTGATAATCTCTGGGCATTGGGGCAACGCTTGGTGCGAAAAGGAGAATTTGATAAGTATCTGACTCGTCCTATCAATCCTCTCTTTCACATCTTGGTTGAGACCTTTCAGATTGATGCCTTGGGTGAGCTCTTGGTCGGTGGTATCCTACTGGGAACAACAGTGACTAGTATTGCCTGGAGCTTTCCAAAATTTTTACTTTTCCTAGTCTGCATACCATTTGCGACCTTGATTTATACTTCCTTGAAGATCGCGACAGCCAGTATTGCTTTTTGGACTAAGCAGTCAGGTGCCATGATTTACATTTTCTATATGTTTAATGATTTTGCTAAGTACCCGATTTCTATTTACAATTCTCTCCTTCGTTGGTTGATTAGCTTTATCGTGCCTTTTGCCTTTACGGCCTATTATCCTGCTAGTTATTTCTTGCAGGACAAGGATGTCTTTTTTAACATCGGAGGTTTGATGTTGATTTCCCTTGTTTTCTTTGTCATTTCCCTTAAACTTTGGGATAGGGGCTTAGATGCCTACGAAAGTGCGGGTTCTTAAGTTAAATACTATCAAAGCCTTATCTCAGGACAGGCTTTTTCTAATAGAGATGAAAATTTCTTGACTTCCATACTCAGAGTTCTATACTATAATCGCAATCGCCGATTTAGCTCAGTTGGTAGAGCAAGGCACTCGTGAAGCCTAGGTCACAGGTGAATAAATGATTGAATATCTGAAAAATTTATATATAGAAAATAACCGTTAAGCCTAGTTCTTATCGGTTATTTATGTTGTTACACAACATTGTTATTGCATCAATTATGTCTGTTTTTGTAACTCTGGTAGTGCTTCAACTTGATTGCTACTATTTTTGATGGTGTGAATTTGCTTATAATGTATCTCAGTTAAGTACGAAATTTTTATATCTTTTTTAACACATATTAAAAATAAAATTAATACCCCTTAATTTTTCTTGACTTAAATTTTTTTAATTGATATACTATTTTTCAGAGAGCTAACAATTATATATAAATGTACTACTCTATTTCCTAGATAATACTTAGTAAAACTTTTTATAACAAAGGCTAGCAAAGTTAAAGTTTTCTATCTATTGGAAGTTAAATAAATATGTAAGGAATTAAAATGAAAAAAAGTACAGTATTGTCATTAACCACAGCTGCAGTTATTTTAGCAGCATATGTCCCTAATGAGGTAGTCTTAGCAGATACATCTAGTTCTGAAGATGCTTTAAGTATCTCTGATAAAGAAAAAGTAGTAGATAAACAAAAAGAAAACAAAGAAAAACATGAAGATATTCATAATGCTATAGAAACTTCAAAGGATACTGAAGAGAAGAAAACAACAGTTATTGAGGAAAAAGAAGTTGTTAGTAAAGAATCTGTGATAGACAATAAAACTAACAATGAAAAAGCAACAATCAAAAAAGAAGATTCCAATCAATACAAAGGAGATAATGCAAACTCGTCTGCAAGTAAAGACACAGAAAATCCCAAAAAAGAAGATAGACTTGTCTATATTGCTGAATTTAAAGATAAAGAATCTGGAGAAAAAGCAATCAAGGAACTATCAAATCTTAAGAATACAAAAGTTTTATATACTTATGATAGAATTTTTAACGGTAGCGCTATTGAAACAACCAAAGATACTCTGGACAAAATTAAACTAATAGAAGGTATTTCATCGGTTGAACGATCACAAAAAGTCCAACCTATGATGAATCATGCTAGAAAAGAAATTGGAGTTGAAGAGGCAATCGATTACCTAAAATCTATCAATGCACCATTTGGTAAAAATTTTGATGGTAGAGGTATGGTCATTTCAAACATCGATACTGGGACTGATTATAGACATAAAGCTATGAGAATCGATGATGATGCCAAAAGCTCAATGAAATTTAAAAAAGAAGACTTAAAAGGTACTGATAAAAATTTCTGGTTGAGCGATAAAATTCCTCATGCTTTCAATTATTATAATGGTGGTAAAATTACTGTAGAAAAAGCTGATGATGGAAGCGATTATTTTGATCCACATGGGATGCATATTGCTGGGATTCTTGCGGGAAATGATACTGAAAAAGATATCAAAAACTTTAACGGAATAGATGGAATTGCTCCTAATGCACAGATTTTTTCTTATAAAATGTACTCTGACGCAGGGTCTGGCTTCGCAGGAGATGAAACAATGTTTCATGCTATTGAAGATTCAATCAAACACAATGTTGATGTTGTTTCGGTATCATCTGGCTTTACAGGAACGGGCCTTGTAGGTGAGAAATATTGGCAAGCTATTAGAGCGTTAAGAAAAGCAGGCATTCCAATGGTCGTAGCTACAGGTAACTATGCAACTTCTGCTTCAAGTTCTTCATGGGATTTAGTGGCAAATAATAATCTGAAAATGACCGACACTGGAAATGTAACACGAACTGCAGCACATGAAGATGCGATAGCAGTTGCTTCTGCTAAAAATCAAACAGTTGAGTTTGACAAAGTTAAGATTGGAGGAGAAAGTTTTAAATACAGAAATATAGGGGCCTTTTTCGATAAGAATAAAATCATAACAAACGAAGATGGTTCAAAAGCTCCTAGTAAATTGAAATTTGTATATATAGGCAAAGGTCAAGACCAAGATTTGATAGGTTTGGATCTTAAGGGCAAAATTGCAGTAATGGATAGAATTTATACAAAGGATTTAAAAAATGCTTTTAAACGAGCAACGGATAAGGGCGCACGCGCCATTATGGTTGTAAATACTGTAAATTACTACAATAGAGATAATTGGACAGAGCTCCCAGCTATGGGATATGAGGAGGATGAAGGAACTACTAGTCAAGTTTTCTCAATTTCAGGAGATGATGGTGTAAAGCTATGGAATATGATTAACCCTGATAAAAAAACTAAAGTCAAAAGAAATAATAAAGAAGATTTTAAAGATAAATTGGAGCAATACTATCCAATTGATATGGCAAGCTATAATTCTAATAAACCGAATGTAGGTGACGAAAAAGAGATTGACTTTAAGTTTGCACCTGACACCGACAAAGAACTGTATAAAGAAGATATTATAGTCCCAGCAGGGTCTACATCTTGGGGGCCAAGAACAGATTTACTTTTAAAACCTGATGTTTCAGCACCTGGTAAAAACATTAAATCCACTCTTAATGTCATTAATGGGAAATCAACTTATGGCTATATGTCAGGAACTAGTATGGCAACTCCAGTTGTAGCAGCTTCTACTGTTTTGATTAGACCAAAGTTAAAGGAAATGCTTGAAAGACCTGTATTGAAAAATCTTAAGGGAGATGACAAAATAGATCTTACAAGTCTTACAAAAATAGCCCTACAAAATACTGCACGTCCTATGATGGATGCAACGTCTTGGAAAGAAAAAAGTCAATACTTTGCATCACCTAGACAACAGGGGGCAGGGCTAATTAATGTGGCCAATGCATTGAGAAATGAAGTTGTAGCGACTTTTAAAAACACGGATTCTAAAGGGTTGGTAAACTCTTATGGCTCTATTTCTCTTAAAGAAATAAAAGGAGATAAAAAATATTTTACAATTAAGCTTCACAATACATCAAACAGACCTTTGACCTTTAAAGTTTCAGCATCAACCGTAACTACAGATGCTCTAACTGACAGACTCAAACTGGATGAAACATATAAAGATGAAAAATCTCCAGATGGGAAGCAAATTGTTCCAGAAATTCACCCAGAAAAAGTCAAAGGAGCAAATATTACATTTGAGCATGACACTTTCACTATAGGACCAAATTCTAGCTTTGATTTAAATGCGGTTATAAACGTTGGAGAGGCTAAAAATAAAAATAAATTTGTAGAATCATTTATTCATTTTGAGTCAGTGGAAGAAATGGAAGCTCTGAACTCCAACGGGAAGAAAATAAACTTCCAACCTTCTTTATCGATGCCTCTAATGGGATTTGCTGGGAATTGGAACCACGAACCAATCCTTGATAAATGGGCTTGGGAAGAAGGTTCAAAATCAAAAACAATGGAAGGTTATGATGATGATGGTAAACCGAAAATTCCAGGAACCTTAAATAAGGGGATTGGTGGAGAACATGGTATAGATAAATTTAATCCAGCAGGAGTTATACAAAATAGAAAAGATAAAAATACAACATCCCTAGATCAAAATCCAGAATTATTTGCTTTCAATAACGAAGGGATCAACGCACCATCATCAAGTGGTTCTAAGATTGCTAAAATTTATCCTTTAGATTCAAATGGAAATCCTCAAGATGCTCAACTTGAGAGAGGATTAACACCTTCTCCACTTGTATTAAGAAGTGCAGAAGAAGGATTGATTTCAATAGTGAATACAAATAAAGAGGGAGAAAATCAAATCGACTTAAAAGTCATTTCGAGAGAACACTTTATTAAAGGAATTTTAAACTCTAAAAGAAATGATGCAAAGGGAATCAAATCTTCTAAACTAAAAGTTTGGGGTGACTTGAAATGGGATGGACTCATTTATAACCCTAGAGGTAGAGAAGAAAATGCACCAGAAAGCAAGGATACCAAAGATCCTGCTACTAAGATAAGAGGTCAATTTGAGCCAATTGCAGAAGGTCAATATTTCTATAAATTTAAATATAGATTAACTAAAGATTACCCATGGCAGGTTTCCTATATTCCTGTAAAAATTGATAACACAGCACCTAAGATTGTTTCTGTTGATTTTTCAAATCCTGAAAAAATTAAGTTGATTACAAAGGATACTTATCATAAGGTAAAAGAGCAATACAAGAATGAAACGCTATTTGCGAGAGATCAGAAAGAACATCCTGAAAAATTTGACGAGATTGCCAACGAAGTTTGGTATGCAGGAGCCGCTCTTGTTAATGAAGATGGAGAGGTTGAAAAAAATCTTGAAGTAACTTATGCAGGTGAGGGTCAAGGAAGAAATAGGAAACTTGACAAAGATGGAAATACCATTTATGAAATTAAAGGTGCAGGAGATTTAAGAGGAAAAATCATTGAAGTCATTGCACTAGATGGCTCTAGCAATTTCACAAAGATTCATAGAATTAAATTTGCTGATCATGCTGATGAAAAGGGGATGATTTCCTATTATCTAGTAGATCCTGATCAAGATTCATCTAAATACCAAAAGCTTGGCGAGATTGCCGAATCTAAATTTAAACATTTAGAAAATAGAAAAGAGAATAGTCTTAAAAAAGATGCAACTGAAGTAGAACATCATCAAGACAATGAAGAGGCTACCGAAGAAAAATCTAGCTTTACTATCAATAAAGCCATTTCAACAATTAGAGACTTTGAAAGCAAAGACTTAAAGAAACTCATTAAAAAGAAATTTAGAGAAGTTGATGACTTTACAAGTGAAACTGGTAAGAGAACAGAGGAATACGATTATAAATACGATGATAAGGGAAATATCATTGCTTATGACGATGGTAGTGCCTTACAATATGAAACTGAAAAACTTGACGAAATCAAATCAAAAATTTATGGTGTTCTAAGCCCGTCTAAAGATGGACACTTTGAAATTCTTGGAAAGATAAGTAATGTTTCTAAAAATGCCAAGGTATATTATGGAAATAACTATAAATCGATAGAAATCAAAACGACCAAGTATGATTCGCATTCAAAAACGATGACATTTGATTTATACGCTAATATTAATGATATTGTGGATGGATTAGCTTTTGCAGGAGATATGAGATTCTTTGTTAAAGATGATGATCAGATAAAAGCTGAAACTAAAATTAGAATGCCTGAAAAAAATAAGGAAACTAAAACAGAATATCCCTATGCATCAAGTTATGGGAATGTAATAGAATTAGGAGAAGGAGATCTTTCAAAAAATAAACCAACCAATTTAACGGAAATGGAAACAGGGAAGATCTATTCTGATTCAGAAAAACAACAATATCTATTAAAGGATAACATCATTCTAAGAAAAGGCTATGCACTAAAAGTGACTACCTATAATCCTGGAAAAACGGATATGTTAGAAGGAAATGGAGTCTATAGCCAGGAAGATATAGCAAAAATCCAAAAGGCCAATCCTAATCTAAGAGTTTTATCAGAAAAAATAATTTATGCTGATAGTAGAAATGTTGAAGATGGAAGAAGTACTCAATCCGTATTAATGTCGGCTTTGGACGGCTTTAACATTGTAAGGTATCAAGTGTTTACCTTTAAAATGAATGATAAAGGGGAAGCAATCGATAAAGATGGAAATCTTGTGACAGATTCTTCTCAACTGGTATTATTTGGTAAGGATGGTAAAGAGTACACAGGAGAGGATAAGTCCAATGTAGAAGCTATAAAAGAAGATGGCTCTACGTTATTTATTGATGCAAAACCAGTAAATCTTTCAATGGACAAGAACTACTTTAATCCATCTAAATCTAATAAAATTTATGTACGAAATCCAGAATTCTATTTAAGAGGTAAGATTTCTGATAAGGGTGGTTTTAACTGGGAGTTGAGAGTTAATGAATCGGTTGTAGATAATTATTTAATCTACGGAGATTTACACATTGATAACACTAGAGATTTTAACATTAAGCTTAATGTTAAAGACGGTGACATCATGGACTGGGGGATGAAAGACTATAAAGCAAACGGATTCCCAGATAAGGTAACAGACATGGATGGAAATGTTTATCTTCAAACTGGCTATAGCGATTTGAATGCGAAAGCAGTTGGAGTACACTATCAATTTTTATATGATAATGTTAAACCAGAAGTAAAGATTGATCCTAAGGGAAATACTAGTATCGAATATGCTAAGGGAAAATCTGTAGTCTTTAATATCAATGATAAAAGAAATAATGGATTCGATGGTGAGATTCAAGAACAACATATTTATGTAAATGGAAAAGAATACAAATCATTTGCTGATATTAAACAAATAGCAGATAAGACACTAAACATTAAGATAGTTGTAAAAGATTTTGCAAGAAATACAACCGTAAAAGAATTCATTTTAAACAAAGATACGGGAGAGGTGAGCGAATTAAAACCTCAGATGGTAACTGTGACCATTCAAAATGGAAAAGAAATGAGTTCAACGATAGTGGCGGAAGAAGATTTCATTTTACCTGTCTATATGGGCGAATCAGAAAAAGGATATCAATTTGATGGTTGGGAAATTGCTGGTTTCGAAGGGAAAAAAGATGCTGGTTATGTTATTAATGTGTCAAAAGATACACTTATAAAACCTGTATTCAAGAAAATAGAGGAGAAAAAGGAGGAGGAAAATAAACCTACTTTTGATGTATCCAAAAAGAAAGATAACAAACAGGTAAGTCATAGTCAATTAAATCAAAGTCATAGAAGAGAGGACTTACAAAGAGCAAATCATTCACAAAAATCTGATTCAACTAAGGATGTTACAACTACAGTTCTTGATAAAAACTTTGAAAATAAGAAGGAAGTCTATCTTAATAAACAAGCGAACATAGCTAATAAACATACTAACATTGATAGTAAGTCGGATACTAACCATTCTGACAGGTTGCCAAAAACCGGAACAGTTAGAGCAGTTCTTACACCATTTATTGCTGGAATATTGTTTATAGTAGGAGCACTTCTTGGATTGAAGAAAAAAGATCAAGATTAAGACAAAATCTATAGAAAAAATGTTTATGTGTTGAGATTAGATACTGTGATGGTTAAACAGTTTGTTGACAATTACTATTTAATACTTAATTCTTAAGTTTACATTGATAATTATACACTTTTAGAATGTATTAATGGACTTCATTTAGATAACAAAAAATCTTCTTATTACAGATAGGAAGATTTTTTGGATTTTACCAATTTCATAAAATACAGTATCGAACTATATATTAAAAACTGTGCTTTTACAATTGTAGTAAAAACTCAAGATTTATTTGATGAAGTACAGGCTATATGAAATATGATAAGTAAATATGCCTATTAGATTTTTTATAAACATAATATAAGTGAATAATATGAAAGGATAGCTCCTTTTCATTATCATAGTTAGACTATAAAAATATATAAAATTCTTAAAAATTATGGTATAATTTATGTTAATAAATTCGATATAGAGTTTAATGGATGATTCTATTGCTGCCAATATTTAAGGGTTAGTTGATTGGTTTTCTTTTGAAAATCCATCCATTCATGGATACTGACAAATCTTACGAATTTGTTTAAGATATAGGTGAAATATAGTGAAAAATGGGAGGAATACTATGACTAAGAAACATTTTGAAGAGAAAAATGGTCCGAAATCAACTGTATCGAAGGTAGTGAAAGGAACTTCTCCATCTAAGATTAGGGGCAAGTTTTTTAAAATAAAAGTCTATATTGGCATTGCCATTAGTCTCTTGGTCGTTGCAATCCTAGCAAGCCTCTTCTTATTCTCACCTAACGCAAAGAAAGAGTCAAATGAAGCCATTTCTTCAGTTGCTAAAAAAGAGAACACAAGTAAAGAAGCGATAGATACTTCGAAAGCGTCTGAGAATGAGAAGAAGAAAGAAGAGGAGATTCAAAAACTCAAGGAACAGCTAACCAGTTTAGATAGCAAGGTCTCTGAGTCAGAGAAGGTAGTTAGCAAGCTAAAAGAAGAAACTGCAGTTCCGAAACTGGATATTGAAGCATTAAGAAATAATGATTTATCTAGTTTGAAAGGCACATGGCGTACACCGTCGGGCAATGAATATGTCATTAATGAGTCTGGTGAAATTTATATAACTAGCTTTAGAGATGGTCAAAAATTTGAATATACTGTTGAATTGGACAATAGTTACTCTCATCTGAAAAATCGAAGTTCAGATTCCAACTTTAAAGAAGTTGAAAGTCTAAGTGCACACACTAAAGGTTCTGTCGCAGGAGGATTTGTGGTAGTTGCCGTACCAAGTGGAGTTGTCATGCAACCTGGTGATGATGGAAAACTGACAGATAAAAGCAATCATGACGAGGAGCGACTGTTTGCAGGACAGCAATATGAAGCGATGTTGTCGAGACCAGAAGATGTTTATTATCGTGTAAAACCAGATACTAGTAAACTTGAGGAAGAGGAGAGGCATTTAGCTCAACTACAGGCTGATAGTGAAGCAGTCAAAACTTCTCTAGAATCTAAGGAAAAGAAAAATAATAACTAGAAAAAACTAGTTTAGAATCTAACTTTCGATTGTTTTAGTTTAGAAATACTGTTGCAATCGCTAGAATGAAGAAGCTCATTAGGGCTTCTTTTCTTTTATCTTAACACTTCAACCACTTAGACTGATATAGAGACCAGATAGGCAAAAGAACTTGTTCTTGAAACTGACCTCTGCTATAATGATTTTTATAAGGGACGTGAAGGATCGATAACAGATAACTCAAGTTCCTAAAAAAGAAATTGGAGATAAAAATGAAAAAATTATTAGGTATTGGATTCTTGCTAGTTTCAGCTTTGGTTTTGTATTTTGGTTCTGTTGGATGGCCAAGTTTGGATGTCAACCTATGGTCACTGATTCCGGTAGGTCTGTTCCTCTTTTTCACTCTAGAGAATTTTTTGAAAAAAGACTACAAGGCTAGTCTGATGTGTTTAATTATTGCTTTTATCATTGCAAATGCAATTTTAGACCTTTTGCCAATTTCAAGTGGCTTGGTAATTGGAGCGGGCGTACTAGCTTGCATTGGTATTGGATACCTCTTTCCTGATAAAGATACAAAAGAAGACAAATAGAAAAGGCCTCGAGATTTCTCGAGACCCTTTTTTACTTACCAGCGTAATATTTTTGAATTCCTTTCACGATACCTGCTACAAGCTTATCTTGATAGTGGCTATCTCGAATCTGTTGATTTTCAGCGAAATTATCTATATAACCAAGCTCTAGGAGGACGGCTGGTTTAGCAGTTTCTCGAAGAACGGCAAAGCTTCTTTCCAATAAACCAGCATCTTTAGCACCAGTTTCAGCTAACAATGAAGAGTGGATAGCTGCTGCGAGGCGCTTGCTCTCACTCATACGGTCAGGATGGTTATGCCAGTATGGGTTGATTTTACTTGGATAATCAGGATCATCACTATAGGAATAGGTTTGAATTCCACTAGCTCTAGAGTACGCGCTGCCAGTCGCATTGAAGTGAATACTAATAAAGATATCAGAGTTAGTCTTGTTAACCATACGAGAACGCTCTGTAACAAAATCTACATCAATATCACTATCACGTGAAGTAAGAACTTTGTAGTCAAGTTCTTCTAACTTTTTGCGTAATTTACGATACACCTGCATGTTGAGGTCTTTTTCAGCGACATTGTAATAGTATGCACCTGAGTCTCTTCCACCATGTCCTGGATCTAAAAAGATGGTTCTACTGTATTGGCCTTTTACAAAACCAACTTCTTTTGAGACCTCAGAAATCCATTGACCATTTTTGTGGAATAGATGGTCTTTACCGTCAATTTTGTAAGTTCCGGAAACATAATGTCCATTATCATCTAAGTAGTAGCGAGCCTTATAAGTGTCGTCGTAAATCCACTCTTTTTTAGCCATATAACCACCAGCTTTGAGATAGTAAGCTCCAATCCATTCTTTTGATGCATACATTCCACCACGCTTCAAAAAGAACCAGCTGTTATAGTTTTTATCAAATATCCATTCATTATCAGCCATGGCTCCATTGGTTTTTAGATAATAGCTTCCCGACCATTTATCGGCTAACATAGCTCCATCTTGAGCAAAAGAATACCAAGAACCGCTGATTTTTTCCCATTTGTTTTGGACAAATTTTCCAGATGCGTTCGCATAGAACCAGGTATCTTTAATTTTTACCCAGCTATTTTCAGCCATAGCACCACTGTTATTAAATAGGTAGCCCTTAAATGTAGTTGAGCTCAACATGATTCCCTTTTTATCAAAGTAGTACCAAGAACCATTGACTTTCTCCCACTTGTCCTGAGAGATTTTTCCAGAGGATGTGGCATAATACCAATTTTGGTCGATTTTTGCCCAGCCGTTTGTGGCCATAGCTCCACTTTTGGTCAGTAAATAGTTATCAAAAGTTGTATTACTAAGCATGATTCCATCTTTGTCAAAGTAATACCAAGCACCACCAATTTTCTCCCATTTATTCTGAGAAATTTTTCCAGAAGAATTAGCGAAGTACCATTTTCCATTGATAAAGTTCCAACCGTTTTCAGCCATCACTCCATCTTTATTGAAAACATAACCATCAAAGGTTGTATTGCTTAGTCGATGGCCATCTTTATTGAAGTAGTACCACTTTCCTTGGATTTTTTTCCAGTTAGTAACAGGTTTGTTGTGTTCGTAAAAGCGCCAGTTATTATTTTCTTCCTGCCAACCTTCTTTGACTTTTTCAACTTTTTCTTCTTTTTTTACTTCAGACTTCTTCTCTTCTGTAGCAGGATTTTTTTTTTCTATTTTTTCTTCTTTATCATCAATTTTAGAAGAATTGTCTGTTTTTTCGACCTTCTCTTTCGATTTTTCTTGGTTTTCGATTTTTGAAGTACTTGAATGAGGAATTGTTACATTTTCTCGTACTGACTCTGCTTTATTTTCTTGAGCTTGGGCAGTTGTTTGAGTGTATCCTAAAATAGATAAGGCAACTGCACTAGCAAGTAAAACCTTTTTCATATTAAACTCCTTTTGTTTTTTTGCTTATTATAATAAAATCTTGCTGATTTCTCAACTATCAAACTGAACTTCTTCTAGTAGATAGTCTATAAAGCGTTCGCCCATCTTAGATAGGCTGGTTTTTTCATGCTGGATATAGACCAGCTCAATTGGGTCATCAATATCCAGTGGGATAGAAACGATATTGTCTCCGTTGAGGTTGCTGTTCAAAATCCCTGTCGCAATGGTATAACCATCCAAACCAATCAAGAGATTAAAGAGGGTAGCACGGTCGCTGACTACGATAGATTTTTTGTGGTATTCCTGCGAGAGAATCTCTTCTGAAAAGTAGAAGGAGTTATGAGTTCCTTGGTCATAGCTGAGGTAAGGGAAGTTTTCTAAATCTTCCAGTTTCACCTTGTCTTTCTTGGCCAGAGGATTGGTCTTGCTGACAAAGATATGCGGTTGGGCGGTAAAGAGATGATGAGCCAGGAGGTGGTTGTCATCCAGCATTTTGGTTAAAACATCACGGTTATAGCTGTTAAAAAATAGGACACCGACCTCACTACGGAAGTTCTTGACGTCGTCGATAATCTCCCAAGTCCGAGTTTCACGAAGGAAGAGCTCGTATTTTTCCATATCGCTTTTCTTGAGTAGAGAAACAAAGGCATTGACTACAAAGGCATAGTGCTGGGAGGAAACGCTAAAGAGTTCGCGGTGGGCGACAGGATTTTTATAGCGTTCCTCCAGAAGCTGGGTCTGCTCGACAACCTGACGGGCATAAGAGAGGAACTCCATCCCATCACGGGTCAAGGTAATGCCCTTGGGATTGCGGATAAAGATTTCAATGCCCATTTCATTTTCCAAATCTCTTACAGCATTGGAAAGACTTGGCTGAGTGATAAAGAGTTGCTTGGCTGCCTCATTCATGGAGCCAGTTTCGACGATTTTGATAATATAATGTAATTGTTGAATTCTCATGTTTTTATTGTACCACACTTGCGTCAGAATCGCCAAAGAAGATAGGAAAATCAGGGGTATTGTGTGATTCTCTTCTTGAAAAAAACACAAAATTTTGCTAGAATGAGTCTTATGAAAACATTCTATGATGTGCAGCAATTCCTTAAACGATTTGGTATTATCGTTTACATGGGAAAACGCTTATATGATATTGAACTGATGAAGTTGGAGCTCTCTCGAATTTACGATGCAGGGTTGATGGACAAATTAGACTATCTAGAAGCAGAAGCGGTTCTTCGCAGAGAGCACAAGGTAGAATTGGATTATATTGAGAAAATGGAGAAATGAACTAATGGTTACTTGGATTTTGTTGGCACTTATACTAGCAATGTTGGCGTGGATGGGCTTTAACTATCTCCGTATTCGTCGTGCGGCTAAAATCGTAGACAATGAGGAGTTTGAAGCCTTGATTCGTACAGGTCAATTGATTGATTTGCGAGACCCAGCTGAATTCCACAGAAAACATATCCTTGGTGCTCGCAATATTCCTTCAAGTCAGTTGAAGACTAGTCTTGCAGCCCTTCGTAAGGATAAACCAGTGTTGCTTTACGAAAATCAACGTGGACAACGAGTGACCAATGCAGCACTTTACTTGAAAAAACAAGGTTTCTCTGAGATTTATATCCTTTCTTATGGATTGGATTCTTGGAATGGAAAAGTGAAGACTAATTAACATAAGCTAAATTCTCAAACTAAGTTCCGCTTTGGGTAGACAAGTGGACGTTTCTTTGAGAAGCTGCTATAATTAATATGATAAAAAAACTTATAGTATTATATAGACAAAACCTATTTCTTTTGCTATAATTTAGTGGTAATAATTTTAGGAGTTTCATAATATGAAAGAAAAGAAGAAATCTTCCCTTGTTTTAGGTATCCTATCTATCGTTCTTGGTTTGCTATCTCCAATCGTAGGTCTCGTTTTGGGGATCATTGGTCTAGTCTTGGCTAATTCACATCAAAAAGAATCTGAATTAGACTATAAAACAGAACGAATTCTTAATATCGTAGGGATTGTAGTTTCTGTAATTAACTGGGTTGCAGGACTCCTCTTAATGATGCACTAATCAGGATTCTAACAAAAAAAGCTTTATTTTTAAAAGCTTTTTTGTTTTATCCACTCTTCTCGGTTCAAGAACCGGATAACATAGTGTTAACATTTTTCACCCAATTGATAAAGCCGATTTTTATGGTATTATTCATTTGTGTTTAGTTTAAGGAGTTTTTAGAAAATGCAAGAAAAGAAAAAAAATCCACTTTTGGTGGGTATTCTGTCTATTGTTATGAGTTTATTATTTGCTTTGGGAGGTATTCTTTTAGGTATCGCTGGTATTTTGTATGCTAACGAACTTCAAAAAGAATCTGGACTTGATTATAAAACAGAAAGAATTGTAGCTGTAGTAGGTATTGTTCTTTCTGCTCTTAACTGGATTGTTGGAATTATCTTACACATGAGTTAAAGAAGATTAAAAAAGCTTTAAAA